>JAGRIN010000074.1 GCA_020443245.1 Pseudomonadales bacterium | reverse complement strand
GCCATCCATGGCCCATCCCGCGTCCATCCATGGCGCTAGGCGCGCAGAAGGGGTGCCCAGCCCCGGCGCTCACATCGTTGGCAGGCATCACGTGTAGCTGGTGTTTGGTAGCGTAGCGTTATGAGCCGCCGTGACGACCCGCAGGTTGATCGAATCACATCGGGGCAACGTAGAAGAGTCTGCGCCCACTTAAGCACACTGTTGGTGGGGTCAAAATGGCGAAGGGCTTGCAACACCTAACCCAACAAGCGAGACTTCCGCTTCCACCGTTTCATACCCTGTTCAGGAGAAAAGCATGGCAGCCAAGGTTGGAGACCAGATTCCAGACGTCAAACTCAAAGTCATGGGCGAGAAAGGCCCGACCGACCTGAGTACCAAAGAATTTTTCGCCGGCAAGAAGGTGGTCCTGTTCGCCGTTCCCGGCGCTTTTACGCCTACCTGTAGCGCCGCGCACCTTCCCGGCTACGTCGTCAACGCAGACAAGATCAAGGCAAAGGGTGTCGATGCGATCATCTGTGTTTCGGTCAACGACGCGTTCGTGATGGATGCGTGGGGCAAAGGCCAGAATGCCGAGGAACTTATCATGGCGGCAGATGGTAACGGCGACTTCGCCAAGGCCATGGGACTTACCATGGACGGCAGCGGATTCGGGATGGGCACGCGTTCCCAGCGTTATGCGCTGGTTGCCGAAGACGGCAAGATCACCGCGCTCAACGTCGAGGCACCCGGCAAGTTTGAAGTCAGTGCCGCAGAAGCGATCATGTCGGCACTCTGACGCGCCGACCGGTTATCCCGGGGATTCCGACACCGACTTGGTCGTACGAAATCCCGCCCGATAGAATGCCCGCCCTTGTGCGGGCATTTTCATTTCTGTCGGAGGCGGTCGAATGATCATCGAGAGTTGGGTCCTCTGGACCTTGCTGGCAGCATCGATGCAGTCGGTGCGCACGGCGGGGCAGAAGATTCTCGCGGGCGAAGTGTCCGCCGAGGCTTCCACGATGGTGCGTTACCTCTTCGGCCTCACGTTCGCTGCGCTCTATCTTGCGTTCAACCTGTCGGGGCGAACCGGCGCAGCGCCATTACCGGGCGGCGAATTCCTGGTGAGCGGGCTTCTTGCCGGTATCCTGCAGATCGTCGCGACCGTCCTGCTGATCAGGCTGTTCTCACTTCGCAACTTTGCCGTCGGCAGTACTTACGTTCGTACCGAGATCATTCTTACGGCGCTTATCGGCGCCGCGTTTTTCACCGAAGAGATTTCGCCGACCGGCTGGTTTGCCATCGTGCTTTGCGTCGCGGGACTGGTGCTCGTCAACATCGCGCGCACGGGGACGTTCCATAGTCTGTGGAATCGCTCTGCGGCATATGGGCTCGGTTCCGGCCTTGCCTTTGCGCTGACTTCACTGTTCCTGCGCCGGGCAAGCCTTTCCCTTGGGCTGGATGATCCTGTCGTCGCGGCCTCCATGACGCTCTGCTACATGGTGCTCGTGCAGACGGTTCTCACCATGGCGTGGGTGTTCGTCAAGAGCAGGCACGAGATCGCGCGAGTGTTTGTCCGGTGGCGTGCGAGCCTGTTCATTGGCATTACAAGCGTGATCGGTTCGGCCGGGTGGTTCACTGCCATGACGCTCGAGTCGGCGTCCTACGTAAAAACCCTTGGGCAGGTCGAGTTTCTCGTCACGCTGTCGATAAGCTGGTTCTACTTTCACGAGCGGCCACACCGGCTCGAGATTGCCGGTATGGCCGTCATCGTCGTCTCCGTGATGGTCTTGCTGACGGCCTAGGCAGGTCGTTAGCGTACCTGCGCGACGAGTCCTGCGATCTCATCCAGTTTCGCCAGCACCTTGTCCGGGCCAGACTGCGGCAGGCCGAAGATAAAGTCCGTGAACCCCTGCTCCATTCGTCCTTTCAGCTTGTCGACATCCGTCGGGGCACCGAATAGCGCGATGGTCATGTCCTCGATTCGGCGTCCGCGCTTCGACAGCGCAGCCGAGAGATTGTCCATGCCGCCGCTGCCTGAACCGCCGATCGGCATCCAGCCGTCACAATATTCTGCAACGCGATCGAATACCCATTTGGAGTTTGCGCCCATCCAGATAGGCGGTCCGCCGGCCTGCACCGGTTTTGGCCAGCTCCAGATCGGGTCGAAGTCGACAAACTCGCCATGGAACTCCGCTTCGTCCTTCGTCCAGATCTCGCGCATCGCGAGGACTTTCTCGCGAACGATCTTCCAGCGGTGCGCGTACTGTGCGCCGTGGTTTTCCATCTCTTCCTTGTTCCAGCCAGCGCCGATGCCGAGAATGAATCGCCCGCCGGAGATGACATCGAGCGAGGCACACTCCTTGGCGAGCGTGATCGGGTCGCGCTCGATCACGAGACAAATGCCGGTACCGACCTTGATGCGAGTCGTCACCGCAGCCGCTGCGGCCAATGCAACGAAGGGGTCGTGACTGCGCCAGTACCATTCTGGCAGGTCGCCACCTCCCGGAAAGGGTGTCGCGCGTGATACAGGGATGTGTGTGTGTTCGGGGAAGAACAGGGAATCGAGACCACGCTCCTCAACCGCCCTGGCTAGCGGTATCGGTGCAATCGTCTGGTCGGTCGGAAAAATCTGGACGCCGAAGCTCGCCATCTCATCACTCCTGTACAAAACGAATCGTCATAGTAACCGCGACCTGCCGAAGGCACCAACGTTGCGAGGTGGGGTCATAAGGCATAGATTACGGGCTCCGGGCCGTCCCCATATGACAGGAGCGTTCGATGAACAGGTTTGCATGGTGTATTGCCGCGCTGGCGACTATCGCGATCGCAGGCTGCAGCAACAAGGAGTCCGAACGGACCGGTGCATCCGAGGATCCGACAACCCGGCTGATCGAACAGTTTGTCAGCGCGCAACCGGGGGATGTGATCGAGATCCCTGAGGGGACCTACTCGTTGAACCGCAGCCTGACGCTGAATATGGACAACATCACCGTGCGCGGTGCCGGCATGGACAAGACGATCCTCAGTTTCAAGGACCAACTCGCGGGCGCCGAGGGCGTTCTGGTCAATGCCAGCAACTTCACCATCGAGGACCTCGCCATCGTCGATACCAAAGGCGACGCGCTCAAGGTCAACGAAGGTGACAACATCGTCATCCGTCGCGTTAGAACAGAGTGGACCGGCGGCCCCAAGACGGAGAACGGCGCCTATGGCATCTATCCTGTCCAGACCAGCAATGTCCTGATCGAGGACTCGGTCGCGATTGGCGCGTCTGATGCCGGCATCTATGTCGGGCAGTCACGTAACATCATCGTTCGTAACAATCGCGCCGAGCAGAATGTCGCGGGCATCGAGATCGAGAACAGCGTCGGCGCGGATGTCTACTACAACGTGGTGAAGAACAACACTGGCGGGATTCTCGTATTCAGCATGCCGGACCTTCCGATGGCGGGCCACGGCACCCGCGTGTACGCCAACAACATCCTGAAGAACAACACGCCGAACTTCGGCGCGCCGGGAACGGCTGTCGCGGGTGTGCCGACGGGTACGGGTATCCTCATCAACTCCAACGACAACATCGAGATATTCGAGAACCGCGTCGAAGACAACCTGACGGCGAACGTGCTCATCACAAGCTTTTATGCCAGCACGCTCCAGGACCGCAAACCGGTCGAGGGTTTCGACGGCTTTCCTGAGTCCATCTATATACATAACAATACGTTCCGGCACGGCGGCGAGAAGCCGGACCGTGAAGCGCTCGACGCGCTGCGGATAGCCATGTTCGGCGAGGGCGGGCGCCTGCCCGATGTTGTGTGGGACGGATTCATCAACCCGGAAAAGCTGGTTGACGGCCAGTTGCCGGACGCGCTCGCGATCTGTCTCGACAATGGTTCAAGCCAGCTCCTCAATGCTGACGCGCCCGGCAACTACAAGATGCCGCGCGTCGAAACCGAACTGCACAAGTGCAAGCATGACCCGCTACCTGCCATCAAGATTGCAGCAGCGGGCGAGTAGCGCGGTCGTAGTCCTCGCGCTGCTGGTGCTGGGTTGCAGCACCGGCGACAACGCCGCCGTGCCGGTTGGCGAGACGCCCGAACACCTGTCTGACTGGCACCTTCTCGTTGTTGACGGCAAGACGCTTCGCCCGCGTGACGACGCGTTGCCCTATGACCTGAATACGCCGCTGTTTACAGACTATGCGCACAAGCTCCGGACGGTGTGGATGCCGAGGGGGGTGAGCGCCGTTTACAACACGGGCAACGTACTGGAACTGCCGGTCGGCACGGTGCTGACCAAGACGTTCTACTATCCAGGGAACAAGAACGGCGAGCTGGATAGCGTTGGGAGCGGACACGAATTCGACAAGGGACGGCTCGACTTGTCGGCGGTACGCCTGATCGAAACACGGGTTCTCGTTCACCGGGAAAACGGATGGGAAGCGTTGCCCTATGTCTGGAATGAATCGCAGCAGGATGCGCGACTTGCCAGGGCGGGCGACATCCAGTCCTTGACCCTCCGTGTCGGCGACACCGATCGCAAGTTCCCCTATGTCGTGCCGACGAGCAACGAGTGCGCCGGATGTCACGCCTCGAACCATACAACCGGCGCGATACAGCCGATCGGGCCCAAGGCGAGAAACCTCAACAAGTCTTTCCAGTCTTATGCCAATGGCCCCGCGCCGCAACTGGAGACGTGGTCACTGCACGGATACCTGACGGGCCTGCCTACATCCGGCGTGCCGCGGGCAGCGCTCTGGGGTGATACCAGTGACTCGCTGGCACACCGCGCGCGAACCTACCTTGATGTGAACTGCGCGCATTGCCACAACCCGGTGGGTGCGGCAGATACCTCGGGCCTGTTTCTCGATATTGCGGAACCCGCGGCACGTCACCTTGGGCTGTGCAAGCCGCCGATAGCCTCCGGGCGGGGTTCAGGTGGACGCAGCGTATCGATCATGCCGGGACACCCCGAAGAGTCGATACTGACGTTTCGAATCGAGAGCGAAGACCCGGCAGTGAAAATGCCGGAGATGGGCCGGTCGCTGGTTCATCGTGAGGGCGCGCGGCTTATCGAGGCGTGGATCCGGAGCCTCGACGGACACTGTTGATTGTGGCGAGCCAGTCAGAGCAGAAACGACAGCAGCGTTGCAGTGCCGAGGAAGGAAACGAAACCTGACACGTCGGTGACGGTTGTCAGGATGATCGACGCCGCCGTGGCGGGATCCTGCCCGAGGCGAACGAGAATCATCGGGACCAGCGCGCCGGCGATACCGGCTGCAATCATTGAAGTGATCATTGCGATCGCGATGACAAGCGCGAGTCCCGGCGAGCCGCTCCAGACCAGTACGCCGAGACCGCAAGTGACGGCAAGGGCGAGGCCGTCAGCAATGCCAACCTGCACTTCCTTTGCCAGTACGGATCGCCACTGCAGGATACTGATTTCCTTCAGGGCGAGCCCTCGCATGGTGACAGCGAGCGCCTGCGAGCCGGCGTTGCCGGACTGGCCGGCGACAACCGGCATCAGGATCGCGAGCGCCGTGAACTGGGCGATGGTCGACTCGAAAATACCAACCACCGACGCGGCGAGGAATGCGGTCAGCAGATTGATGTGCAGCCAGGGCAGTCGCTTCATTACTGCAAACACCGGCGTCGAGAGCGCTCGTTCGTCGGCGCTGGCACCGACCATGGTCTGGATGTCGACGCTGGCCTCGTCCTCGGCCGCCTGGATCAGCGCGGTATAACGTACAACACCTATCAGCTTGTGTTCCTGATCGACGATCGGAATCGAGTCCATGTGGAATTCATCGAAAATGTCGACGAGTTCTTCGCGCGGTGTCGTGAGATAGGCAACGCCCTCGACGGGCGCGGTGATCGCCGACAAGCGGACGTGATTTTCGTTGAGCGCCATGTCCTGCATGTCGACGCGACCGACGAGTACGTTGTCGTTGTCGACCACATAGAGGGAACGAATCCGCCGCTGGGATGCCGCGCGCAACCGGTCGAGCGCCTCGCCGACGGTGTTGTCGACCCGGAACTGGCCGATGGGCCGGTCCATGTAGTAGCCCGCGGTATCGGCGGGAAACGAGAGGAACTGCTCGAGTTCCCGGCGTGTCGCCGCCGGCAGTGACGAAAGTGATGCCTCGCGCTCTGTTTCTTCGAGCGTACCCAGGATGATGAGTGTCGTTCGGACCGCCGACGATTGCAGGATGTCGCCTTGCCTTGAAACCGGCAGGCGCAGGAACAGGCTGCGCACGTGCGCCGCGTCGACACGATCGAAGAGCTGCACCAGGCTCATCGTCGGCAGCGCGGCGATCGAGTCAACCGTCTCCGGATTCGTCTCGATGAATCGTGCCGCCTCGGTCGGGAAGTGTTGCAGGTAGTGTGCGCCGAGATCGGTGGCAAGGCTCATAGCTCGCGCCTCCCAATGCCGATATCCAGCAAGTCTGAACAGACTTCAAAATAACCGATCGCGGCTTGCTCCAGCACATCGTCGAGGCCCGGGACGCCTGGATCGCTCGAGTGAATGGCGGCGAGGAGGTGGTCGTAGTCGACGACGCCGAGCACGCGGTTCTCGAGGTCCACGACCGGCAGGGTGCTCCACTTATGCCATTGTATTGCGTCGCGCGCCGCCCGCACGGGAGTCTGGCCCGGTAGTGGCTCGACACGTTCCATGAGATCCGAGACCGGACGGCGGGCACGTGAAGCCGGGACGAGCGACAGTGGCCTTACGATGCCGATGTATTTTCCGAGTGAATCAGCCACGACGATGGACTGTGCGCTCAGCTCGTCGTTTGAGGTCAGGCCGTGCAGAACATGTCCGCAGGTAGCGTGTGCCTCGACGCGAATGAAGTTGGGACTCGCGATGGAAGAGAGTGTTTTGAGTGGCACGTCGAGTATTCGCGCCAGCGCCTTTTTGCCCTCGTCAGGCCCTGCTGCGCGAATACTGGCGTAGCGCGACTCGGGCAGGTGCGAGAGTATCGCGATCAAGGCCGACTGGTCCGCGACGAGCAGTAATCTCGCCACAACGTCGTCAGGCAGTCGGTTGAGCATGTCGTGCAGTTTCAGGCTGCCCAGTCTCGCGACCACAGGCGATGCGATGACCGGTGGCAGCGTCGTGATCACATCGCGCACCTCATCGGTCGCGTGCGCGGCCAGCACGCGCGCGAATTCCGCGGGTTGCGATTTGGCGAACTGCTCGACAAGCGGGTCCATCAGGTCTTCACGATGGTGACGGCCGATTCCATGAACCGGGCCGCAGGAATGGTAACGATACCGTCGGTGCTTTCGACGACGACACCAGTTCGCGTGAGTTCGATGACGACCCCTTCTATTTCGCCCACCCGAATTGTGTCGCCGGGCTGGTAGCGCGTCAGGTTTCGCCGCGCGAGCAGGTTTGCGACGAGGTCTCTCGAGCCGATTGCGAATGCCAAAGACAGGCCGCCGAGCGTGGTGCCCAGCAGGATCACGATGACGTAGGTGATGAACGAGACGTCGATACCCATTTGCTGCAGTCCCGTCATGACGGCGGTGACGACGACGATGGCCTGCGCAATCCGGGGAATCAGGGGGCCGTGCGTGGGCTGCACGATGTTGGAAACCAGCGAGTGCGTCAGCGTCCCGAGCAAATAACCAACGAGGATGATGATGCCGCCCAACAGAATCTGCGGAATGAACGCCAGCAGCAGGTCGAGCCAATCGGAGAGCGCATCGATGCCGAGTATGCGGATGGCGAGCAGCAGGAAGAAAACCAGCGTCGCGTAATACACGAGACGCTGCACGAAGGCGCGCGGCGTGATACTGGCGAGTTGGTCCGCGCGGCCAGGGGACAGGCGCCGCACGCCGCGTTGCATGAGATCCAGGAGCCGCCCGAACCAGCTTGCCACGACGCTGGCTGCCACAAAGCCCATGAGGGCGACCGTCATCGAGACGATCTCGGGATATTCGGCGATGAAGGATGTCGAGTTCATTGCGCCTGTTCCGATCGCTTGTGCGAGATGCCTATACTATCTGAACCCGCGTGGTTCCTGTAACGATCGCGCGGGCAATGCGTCCAGTGATGGCGTTGAACTGAAAAGACTGCTGCCATGAGACTGCTTTGCCTGTGTGTCCTGATGTTCCTGCTCGCCGGTTGGTCCGCCCTTCCTGCGCTGGCGCAGGAACCTGACTGGCGGTCCTGGGCGAAGGTATTGTCCGCACACGTATCGCAGGGCGAACGTGACGGCATCAGCGCAAACCTGGTCGATTACGATGCGATCGCCGGCGATCCCGACTTCGACACGGCTGTCGAGGTCGTTACCACATTCGATGTGGCGCGGCTGGAAGGTCGCAACGAGCGCATCGCCTTTTACATCAATGCCTACAACCTGCTCACGATCCGCCTGGTATTGGACCACAGGCCCATCGACAGCATTCGGGACATCGGGAATTTTCTCTATGGGCCGTGGGATCGCGTTGTCTTGAGTAATGGCGAAGGACGGTTGACGCTGGACGACATTGAACATCGTATCCTGCGGAAAATGGGCGAACCGCGGATTCATTTCGCATTGAACTGCGCCTCGATGAGTTGCCCTGACCTCAGGACCGAGCCCTACTCGGGCGCGGGTCTGGACCGGCAACTCGAAGAGCAGGCGGAACGCTTCGTTGGCGGCAAGGGCGTCGACGTCCAGGGCGGCCAGCTGCGCGTTTCACGTATCTTCGACTGGTATGGTGATGACTTCGGCGGAGAAGACGGTGTGGTCGACTTTCTTCATGCCCGCGGCCAGGCCATTGATCTGAAAGCGATTGATGGCTATCTGCCGTATGACTGGTCCTTGAATATAAAGTAGATAAAAACGTAAGTCCTTACGTTAATATCGCTGTCGGCACTTGTCCCTGCCGGTGTTAACTGATTCACTCGCACATCGGTTTTGTCGGTACGTTCACTCCGGAACGTGCCTGTGCCAGAGGGAGAAAAGACCATGTCAGTGATCAGTCGCGAAGTACATCTCATCAAGCGGCCGGATGGTATGCCGGTGGCGGGAGACTTCAGCATCGTGGAAAGGGAAGTGGACGACCCGGCGGAAGGGGAGGTCCTGGTCCGCAACGTCTATATGTCTGTAGATCCCGCGATGCGTCCGCCATTGACGAACGGTCAAACGAAGCTGAACGAGACGATGGGCGGTGGCGCGATCGGCAAGATTGTCGCCTCGAGGCACCCGTCGCTCGCGGAAGGTGATTACGTGCAGCATCGGTTCGGCTTCCGGGAATACTTCACGAGTAATGGTGAGGGGCTGGCGAAGGTCACAACCGATGGCGAGCCCCTGACAACCCACATGCATGTGTTGGGTGGTACTGGCTTTACCGCCTGGGGAGGCCTGCTCATCACCGGGCAATTGAAGGAAGGCGAGAACGTGTTCGTTTCGGCCGCGGCCGGCGCGGTAGGCAGCGTTGCAGCGCAGATTGCGAAGATCAAGAACTGTCGTGTAGTGGGCAGCGCAGGATCGGATGAGAAAGTGCGCTACCTGGTCGAAGAGCTCGGTCTCGATTATGCGTTCAACTACAAGAACGGAAGTATCGCCCGCGAGCTGCACATTGGCCTGCCGGACGGGATCGACGTGTACTTCGACAATGTCGGCGGTGCGCACCTCGACGCGGCCGTTGGACAGATGCGAGCGCTCGGCCGCATACCCATCTGCGGCATGATTTCGGCATACAACAACAAGGGAGCGAGATCAGAGGGTGTGACGACCCTTGCGAACATGATCTACAACCGCGTGACCATGCGCGGCTTTGTCGTCTACGAATTCAACGACCGACGCGATGAGTTCCTCGCGGACATGCGCCAGTGGATTGCGGACGGCAAACTGAAATATCGCGAAACGATCATGGAGGGCATCGAGCAAGCGCCGCATGCGTTGATCGGCCTGCTGCACGGCGACAATATCGGCAAGATGCTGGTCCGACTTTCGGAGGAATGAGGCCCAAGCGAGACCGGGCGCCTCGGGGCTGCCCGGTCTTCGAGATAGTTAGGCAGTTTCACTTTTTCTGCTATATTTGATCGATGAGCCAGACCGAATTGACTGAACCTGCGAGACCTGACCCTGCTGATATAACCCCTGCGCCAGAGCTGCCGGAGCCGGAGCTGACCGACACAACAGACTCACGGCTGCCCAGGACATTCGCCGCGTTTTCGGACGCAAACTACCGTTGGTTCTTCGCCGCCCTGTGCGGAAACTTTGCCTCGATGAACATGCAGATGTTCGTTCGCGGCTGGCTCGTCTTCGAGATCACGGGTTCCTACCAGAAGCTGGGATGGATGACCGCGGCCGGGGGAGTCGTGGGGCTCTTCGCTGCGCCGATCGGCGGTGTCGTGGCTGACCGGGTACGCCAGAAGAAGCACGTCATTCAGTACTGCCAGACTGTGAACTCGATTGTCGCGTGTACGATCGCGGTGCTCATATCCCTCGATCGTCTCACCTTCATGCACCTTCTCATCG
>JAGRIN010000073.1 GCA_020443245.1 Pseudomonadales bacterium | reverse complement strand
CCACGACCGAGCGGCAAAAACAAAACCGGGACGCGATCACTTTGATCGCATCCCGGTTTTTGCGTAAGTCTCGGTCCGAATCGCGGCGACCGTTGAAGATCGCCGCCCCCTGTTACGGCTTACGAGCAACCCATGCTGTTGCCGCAGTTGTGGCAGAGGTAACAGTTGCCGTTGCGAACGGTGATCGCACCGCAGTTATCGCAGGCCGGTGCGTCGGCCTGGAAGCGGGCGAACTGGTCGCTGCGGACGGTCGTCGACGTTTCGGACATGTCGATCGCCACACCCGCGCGATCGAGCAACTTCTTCGACACACGCACGGCCGTCAACGTCGACGACGCTTCGAGCACGCTGGTATTGCCGTTCTTGCCATTGCCAGTCGAATGGCCGTTGGCGCCGTTGGTATGGGTGGCACCGTTAGTGCCAGCCGGTTTGGCCGGGGCGGTTCCAGTTGCCGTCGACCCAGTCGCCTGGGCCATTGGCGATCCTTTGCCTGAATTGGGCCCGCCAGCCTTCGTGGCGGCGGGCTTCGTCTCGCCCTCGCTGTCGCTGCCCCCTGAGTCCATTTCACCGCTGACAGCGGTGTCCTCCTTGGCGGCCAAACCGCGGCTGGCTTCCTTATATCCCGGCAGGAACGTGATTCCCATCCAGCGGAAGATGTAATCGACCAGACTCTTGGCGATGCGAATGTCCGGGTTCTTCGTGAAACCCATCGGTTCGAATCGCGTGTGTGAAAACTTATTCACGTACACTTCCAGCGGCACGCCGTACTGCAGACTCATCGACACGGCCGTGCCGAAGCAGTCCATCAGGCCGCCAATCGTACTGCCTTCCTTGGCCATCGTGACGAACATCTCGCCGGGCCGACCGTCGTCGTACAGGCCGACCGTGATATAACCCTCGTGACCAGCGACGCTGAACTTGTGTGTGACCGACTTGCGGGTGTCGGGCAGCCGCTCGCGTCGCGGTGCCGCGGCCATCTTCGCCGCCGATTTGTCACTCTCGCTCGACGTCGAGAGGGGCTGGCTCTCCTTCGAGCCGTCGCGGTAGACGGCCAGCGCCTTGAGCCCCAGCCGCCAGCCTTCCATGTAGGCGTCAGCGATGTCGGCCGGCGTCGATTCACGCGGCATGTTCACCGTCTTGGAAATCGCGCCGGAGAGGAACGGCTGCGCGGCGGCCATCATCCGCACGTGCGCTCGCCAAGCGATCGAACGCGTGCCACCCCGTGCCGGGAACGCACAGTCGAAGATCGGCAGGTGCTCGTCCCGCAGTTGCGGGCAACCCTCGATGCGATCCTCCTTCTCGATGTAAGCGAGGATCGACTCGATCTCCGGCTCGTCGTAGCCAATCGAACCGAGCGCCAACGGCACCGTGCGATTGACGATCTTGAGCATGCCACCGCCGGCAAGCTGCTTGTACTTCACCAGCGCGATGTCGGGTTCGATGCCCGTCGTGTCGCAATCCATCAGGAAGCTGATCGTGCCGGTCGGCGCCAGCACGGTCGCCTGCGCGTTGCGGAAGCCGAAGCGGCTGCCGGCGTCCAGCACGTCGTCCCAGATGTCGCGGGCCGCGTCGACGAGGTATTCAGGGCACTCTGGATCGATCGCCTCGACGGCGTCGCGGTGCATCCGCATCACACCCAGCATGGGCTCGCGATTCTGCTCGAAGGCGTCGAAGGGACCGACCGCGGCGGCCAGTTCGGCACTGGTGCGGTTGGCCGCCCCGTGCAACAAGGCTGTCAGAGCACCGCAGTAGCCGAGCCCCTGCTCCGAGTCGTAGGGAATGCCCAGCGTCATCAGCAGGCTGCCCAGGTTCGAGTAGCCGAGGCCGAGCGGACGGTACATGTGACTGTTGCGGGCAATCCGCTCGGTCGGATAGCTGGCGTGATCGACGAGGATCTCCTGCGCGATGAAGAAGATGCGGCAGGCCTGCGTGAAGCGATCCGCGTCGAACGTGCCGTCGCTGTTGCGGAACTTCATCAGGTTGATGCTCGCCAGGTTGCATGCCGTGTCGTCGAGGAACATGTACTCCGAGCACGGATTCGAGGCGTTGATCCGCCCCGAGTTGGCGCAGGTGTTCCAGCGGTTGATTGTCGAGTCGTACTGCACACCCGGATCACCGCACTGCCAGGCGCACTCGGCCATGCGGGCTAATAGGTCGCGCGCCTGGTACGAGGGGGCGTTCTTCGATTCGCCCGTCACCCAGGTTGTTGCCCAAGGGCGATCTTCCACGACCGACTGCATGAAGTCGTCGCTGACGCGGACCGACAGGTTGGCGTTCTGGAACAGGATCGAGCTGTAGGCCTCGCCGTTGAAGTTGGCGTCGTAGCCCCCCTTCTCGATCAGCACCCGCGCCTTCTGCTCTTCCTTGGCCTTGCACTCGATGAACTCGAGGATGTCGGGGTGGTTGACCTTGAGCGACTGCATCTTGGCGGCGCGGCGCGTCTTGCCGCCGCTCTTGACCACCGCGGCAATCTGGTCATAAACCCGCATGAACGACAGCGGGCCCGACGGTTTGCCACCACCGCTGAGCCGCTCCTTGCACGACCGAATCGTCGAGAGGTCGGTGCCGGTGCCGGAACCGAACTTGAACAACATGGCCTCGCTGCGCGCCAGGTCCATGATGTCTTCCATGTTGTCCTGCACGCTCTGGATGAAGCAGGCCGAACCTTGGGGGAACTCGTACGGGTTCTCGGGGCGGCCGACCGCTTGGGCCTCGGCGTCCCAGTGCCAGTTGCACTGCGCGCCCTTCACGCCGTACTCGTGGAACAGGCCGACGTTGAACCACACCGGCGAGTTGAACGCCCCGTGCTGATGCAGGCACAGCCAGGTCAACTCGCGATAGAAACGCTCGCCGTCTTCGGGCGTCTCGAAGTAGCCGTCTTCGATCCCCCAGTTGGTGATCGTGTTGGTGACGCGATGGATCAGTTGGCGAACGCTGTTCTCGCGCTCCTCGGTGCCGTTCTCACCATAGAAGTACTTGCTCACGACGACGTTCGTGGCCAACTGGCTCCAATGGGCCGGTATCTCACAGTCGGTCTGCTCGAAGAGGACTTCGCCGTCTTCGCCCTTGATCGCGGCCGTGCGGCGGTCCCACTCGACCGTCTCGAACGGATCGTCTACGCCCTCGGGGCAGAACGTCGTCGCGATCCGCAAGCCGTTGTGCGGCGGTCCGGCTTGTGCGCGACGCGGAGTGCGGCGCGGCGGCTTCGCCGTCGACGTGGTCGCAGCGTTGGACTTAACCGAATCTTGATCTTTGTCGATGCGCGTACCGGCGTTCGCCATAGTAGCTCTCCATGCTGAAAATGACCGTATCCGTACGTCGAGGAGCAGGTACGATCCGTGTACAAATGTATATTCGACAGATTTGCTCGCCAAGGCAAGCCGTACCCGGGATTCAACCCTGGGCACCCCAACGAATCAGGCTGTGTGCCGGCGCGTTAGTGCCACCCGCCGGCCCTCGCCGGAGGCGACGCTCGCCACCACACAACCCCTACATATAGTATCGGGTAATGTCGCCCGACACAATATGCTGCGTTGCGGGGTGCGAGTTTAACCGCTTGCTGAGAAGTGTCAAGCGACGATCAGAAATGGCTTGAAGTCCTAACCTACCGGGTACTTCGGGCAAATGCTAGCACCGCCAAAATCCGCTGGTTTTGGCGCCCACGAATCCCGAATCTCCTCGTTTTTCCCGGCAAAACGGTGTTTTGCTGCGCGCGGAAATCCGTCGTCTGGCCGTCGAAAAAAATCCGAAAAAAATTCGACGCAGCCCAGCCAGGCCCCGTCAACCGGTCCGGTCAAGAACGCCACGTCGCCGCCGCGCCAAATCGCCACCATGTGCGGCCCCGGCGTCGACCCGCAGCGCTACCTCACCAGCGTGCTGGCGAAGATCGGCACGACGCCCGCCGAGGAGCTTGAGCAGTTCCTGCCTGACGTGTGAAAACGCGACACAGCAGCCGATCACGCATCATCGACCGCGTAGCGGATGACGCTATCACAGCGCTCCTGGTCAGTCGGCGGTTTATCGAGCGTCGATTGCCAATCCGCGAGAAAGTCTCGTGCTACGGAAACTTCCAGAAAGTACGCCAGGCTGTGGCGCGACGCTGCTTCGGGAAGTCCGCCGGAAGCGGGCTCGACTTCGACCATTGCCAGCGACTCACGCGTCCAAGGTTCGGCGACGTAAATCGTGGCGTCGAGATCGAGCGATTCTAAGTCCGTCATCAAGTTAATTAACGGCGTCACTGACCCCATATCGAGTAACCTCCTCTCCCATTCGGATGTAGCACATCCTGGAAGATGCTGCCAGGCGCGTGCTGGACTCGCGGAACCAATTGCATAACTCCCGGTTCTTGCGCGTGATGCCACGTCCATCCCGCGGGCGGCTGCCGTGGTGCCAATCCGGTCGGCGTTCTCTCTAAAAGTAACGCCCAATTGCTGCATCGACTCGGCAAATCCGCCGTCCGATTCCATCAGGCCGAACAGCGATTCGTTCGCCTCCTGAAAATGCCCGGCTCGCGAGACGCCCGGATACGAGCCCGGATTCAGCCTCGTCTCGAATGCCGTACTATCGAAGTCCCCGGTCGGCTCCGTCAAAACTGCGGTTCGCGGAGCGGACACATTCACCTGGATGATGTTGCCGGGACCGTGCGGAATGCCTTCGCGTTCAAGCCATCGTCGGAGTCTGAACAGAGCAATTGCATCGGTGCGCCCGCCCATCGTCCGAGTGTCCCCCGACAATCGCTCGGCCGCCACCTGCGCTTCGACCCGGGCATACGCCTGGTAGTAAACACCCTGATACCGATCAAACACCGCGTCCCTGAATTCCGCCGCCGTCCCGAAGTTCGATCGGCCAATACCCGGGCCAATGGGCTCCGCGTACTGCACCACCCCACGCCCTGCGGTCCGCGGAACGGACAGCGTTGGCGGCTACAACCGTGGGTCGACCGGCTCGCTTTCCAAGGCCAGCACGCCGAAGACGCACTCGTGCACGCGGCGAAGTGGTTCCCGACGTACGAACCGCTCCAGGGCTTCGATGCCCAGGGCGAATTCCCGCAGAGCGAGCGAACGCTTGGCTCCCAGACCGCGACTGCGAAGCCGCGTGAGGTTGGCTTCACTCGTATAGTCAGGGCCGTAGATGATCCTCAGGTATTCACGTCCCCGGCATTTGACGGCCGGCTGCAAGAGTCCTTTATTCCCCTTGGCGATGAAGTCCAACGGCTTGACGACCATGCCCTCACCGCCTCGGTCGGTAAGTTCACTCCACCAACGGGTTGCGTCTTGGACCTGTTCGGGATCGGTCACATCGACCAAACGATACGGAGTTGCCATTAGAACTTGTGAATCGTGCGAAGCAACGTGAGCCAGCGTCTGCATGTGCCACTCGTGGTTCTTCGCGACATGCACACAGCCTTCGGTTGCCAACACGTGGAAGGGTGCCAGCCGATAATCCTCGATTGAACCGACCGACCAGCAATACTGGCGATACGCATCGACAAACCGACGTGCCGACTCCCCACGTTGCTGGAACGCTTCGCTGAGTCCTTCCACCAGCTCGGACTCTTCACCGCCGAGCCGACCGGAAGTCTGCTGCAGGGCGTCAACAACTGCTGGCAAAGCGGCGTTAGCGGCCGAGCCGACGGCAGCGTACTGCGACTTCAAAAGCTCCTGGGCCTTCGCCGACCAGGGCATCAGTTCGCAGTCCAGTAACACCCAGTTCGTGTTATGCTCACTCCAAAACTCGGCTGCCGTAAGGGCGTCACGCATGCGACCGACAAGTGCCGTCTCCAATTCGACGTCGTCGAAAAACCGGCGGCCAGTCCGCGTGGTGATGATACCGCTTTCCTCTTCGACTCCAAACCGCTGGGCCGCTGCGGCTTCGTCCTCGCAGACAACGACCACGGCCCGCGAACCCATGTGCTTTTCTTGGCAGACGACCTGAGGCACACCTTGATTGCGAAAGTATGCAAATGCCTCGTCCGGGTGCTCTAAATACCCGTCTCTGCTGCTCGTCTCCGATGGCGACATCGTCGGTGGCAGGTAGACGAGCCATTTGGGATTGGCCGCAAACCGGCTCATCACCTCCAGGGCAGCCGTGCCGTTCTCTTCGCGGATCGTGATGTTATGACGCAGTCGGGTCGAAATGATTCGCTTGCCGCTGACGTCGGCAAGGTCCAACAGATCGTCGTGCTGCTGTTGGGTCGAAAGGGACGGCGACTTCTGATCGTCATCAAGGAATGGCCGAGCCGGCTCGCTGTAAGTCTGCTTGGCCTTGACCGAGACGAGTTCCAACTCCGGATAGCGAAGGGCCGTCAGGGCACCGCCGAACACACAGCCGGTGTCGATGTTGATCGTCTTGTTGAGCCACTCGGGCTCGGGCACCGGCGTGTGTCCGTAGACCACCATGGCGTTGCCCCGATATTCGGCCGCCCAGTTGAAGCGAACGGGCAGGCCAAACTCGTCCGTCTCACCGGTCGTCTCGCCATAGAGGGCAAACTCCCGCACGCGTCCTGATCCGCGTCCCTGCATCGACTCCTTCATGCCGGCATGGGCGACGACGATCTTTCCATTGTCGAGTACATAATGGCTGACCAGGCCATCGAGGAACGTGGCCAGCTTTTGGGAAAACTCCTCGCGAACGCTGTCGGACAAGGCGTCGATTTCGGCCAACGTCTGAGCCAGGCCATGCGAGACCTGCACATTCTTGCCCCGCAGTTTTCTCAGCAACTTCATGTCGTGATTGCCGGGCACACACAGTGCCGACCCGGCCTTGACCATGTTCTCGACCAGCTTGACGGTATCCAGCACACGCGGCCCCCGATCGACCAGGTCGCCGACAAAGACGGCTTTGCGACCGTCCGGGTGCGTTCGCAAGGTTGCACCGGCCAGCGGCTCGTCGGAACCGACCGCTGTGACTTTGTATCCTAACTCGTCGAGCAACTGTTCAAGTTCATCGCAACAACCGTGCACGTCGCCGATGAAGTCAAACGGCCCATACTCGTCACGCTTGTCGTTCCAAAGCGGCGTTCGCTCGACGGTGGCGGCATCGACCTCGTCGGGCGACCGGAGCACGAAGATGTGCCGGAAGCCCTCTCGCTTGAGTTTGTTAACCGAGCGTCGCAGTTGAGACCGCTGTTGGCGAATCACGTGGGGACCGAATTCTCGGTCCGCTCGGTCTCGGTTCCGCTCCTGGCAGACATCTTCGGGAAGATCGAAGACAATGGCGACCGGTAGTGTGTGGTACTTCCTGGCCAAGGCCACCAAAGGCTGACGAGCTTCACGCTGAACGTTGGTCGCATCGACAACCGTCAGGCGTCCAGCAGCCAGCCTCTTGGCCGCGATGAAGTGCAGCACCTCGAAGGCATCGAGGGTCGTCGCCTGATCGTTCTCGTCGTCACTGACCAGGCCACGGTAATAGTCGCTCGACAACACTTCGGTGGAGAGGAAGTGCTGGCGGGCAAACGTGCTCTTGCCCGATCCACTGGGACCGATGAGGACGACGAGGGAGAGATTGGGGATATGAATGAACATTATGGCAGAGCGACAACGCCCGACTAGGGTTCATGCAACACGGAAGCAACAGCTTGGGCGAGGAGACTTCCTTCAAGGCTCTGTGACCTGCGGACTAAATCAACTCTCTCGGCTGATCCGGCTGGCAAGATGCCCGCGAGTGCACACATTATCCGGCTTTCGACATCCGGCTCCTCGGCGTGTTTCAGACCTTCGCGATAGGCGGCTTCTGCCTCTACTTCGTCTGTTGCCCGCAGACTGTCGCCTAGATGAAGCCAAAACGCCGCAAACGTGGGGTATTTCTCAGTTGCGGATTTCGCCACCTGATTGGCCTCCTCCTTCGCCAGGCCGCCGTGATCAAGCACCCGGAGGAGCCGCATCACTTCCTCGGGCCACACGCCGGCTTCAAGTTGCTGGGCGAGCCACCTGCCGGACCTACACCGAAACCATCCCGGAGCGAGTTCTTCAACTCGTTCAAATGCGTCGCGGGCGGCGGCGAACAAGCCCATCTCCATCAAGACCACTCCGTCTTGATACACCGGATGGGGGTCAAGTGGATCGACGTCGGCAGCCCTCTGAAACATTTCGTGGGCATCGGCCGACTCTCCATTTGATGCCTTTGCCACGCCCCGATTGGTCAAAGCGGTTGTCAATTGAAGCGTGGGACGGTTCCGAACAAATTCAAAGTGGAATTCACCGTAGGCTCCCGACGGAATCTCATCCAATTCAAAAGTCTGCTCGTTGTAGCGACAGACGATCCTACATCTGGGTTCGCCTGCTTTTAGTAGCCGAAGTTGTCTGTTGGTCCGTTCCAGCGACTGCGAGTCACCGGCCATACGCAGCACTTCAAGCAACTGCTCCGATCGTTGTATCGCCGCTTGTTGGTCACCTTGATATCGAGCTATTTCGATAAGGTTGTTCAGATAGACCCGAACGCCGTCTCGGTCGCCGATTTCTCGGCAAAGCTCCAGGGCCGATTCCATCGACGCTTTCGCTTCCTGGACGTTTCCGCTATGAAACAGCACGTCGCCTAACCGACCCCGTAGAAATGCCTCATATTGCCGGGCCCCGTGGCCCCTGAGCCTCTGTGTTTCGTCAAGAAACGGTCCTATTTCCGCAATCAACTCATCGTGCTCCAGCTGCTCCATACGTCCAGGGATTTCGTCGATGAATGATTGCCACCTGGTTATTGGATTCTGCTCTGGATCACCAACGAGGACGTTCCACAGGCGTCCATCTCCCAGATGATTCTGCAAGCAGTCGGCTGCCATGCTGAGCCCTTGCATAAACCGATTGGCCTCCTGTTCGTCAGTCAAAACTGGTTCAGGTAGTTTTCGCAGGGCTTGTGCATGACGGGCGATTTGGTCCTGGTACGCCTTGCAGAATCTCCGCAGATGAGCTGCCGATTTGGTCGTCGCAACGTCAACGAGTTGTCTCCGCAGTTCTTCCGCTTCCAGCGGAACAGCTTTGACGCTTCTTGAGAATGGCCACAATGGCATTTGTCCGCCTCACTTATTTCAACGAATGCGTCACCCTGAGTTTCCCCCAATCTGCCAGCTGAGGCCGATGAACACGACGAGGGAAAGATTGGGAGCCTTGATGTTCACGAACACTGATCTAAGGAGTCAAACTTCGCCTGAGTTGTTAAAGGGGCCCATGCCGCTTGTGATGAATCGAGCCACGTTGTCGGGAAGCACGACGCGGCCGTCGTTGTATTGCACTCCGAGTGTCCTCACCGTAAGTGTGCAGGCAAGCTTCAACGCCCGCTGGGCATCGGCATCCGTGTCCCCGCCTTCTTCAATCATGAAGTGAAGATACCTCCGACGAAGCAAACGAAGCTCATCGAAGGATTTTATCGTAATTTCATCCATTGAATCGAGAACCTGCAGCACTCGAACACGCTCTTGTTGACCGAGCTTGTCAAAGCTCCGGCCCATCAGCGATTTCTGCATTTCTTCGTCGAGTGGTTTTCCGTCAATGACGGTTGAGAGCATTTGAAAACGCCACAATGCAGTCATCTCGCCGACGAGTCCGGCTTGGGCAATACACGCTACTGGCATCCCAAACACGTAACAGTGCTTCGCCTCGACAAGAGGGCGAAGAACGTGATTGATGATTGTCGGGTGCATTGGAGCAATCCTTGGTTCGTCAGACTCATTCGACACGTGTCGATATCTCGTCCTTGCCATTTCCAGTGGCTGCCCATCCGCGTCACCGATCAAGTCGCCGATAAGTCTCAGTGCAACATCACCCGGCTCGTGTGAAATGTTCACTGGGAGCGGGTCTTCCAACATGGTGATCGACAATGGACGAACCATGATCTCCAGCAATTTGTCATTCATAGTTTTGCTGTTCTCCGTTTCCAATCACTGTTGCTCCGTCCGTAACCGAACGAGAATCTTATTCAGGCTGTCCTGTCCCGTTGGCCGCTCCGGCAGCATCGACTCCTTGGCCGCATCCTCAAGCTCCGCCACCAACCGCTCGTACTCCCGTTCGTGGAACTCAACGTCAGCAGCCTCAAGGTGGCCTCTCTCCGGCCCAGCGAGTTTCCGCTGGACCAGTTCGTCAATGTACGGCAGCTTGGCCGACGCGTTGAGCGTTAGCAGATTGGCCTCGACCTGACCGGTCCGCATCAGGTGGATGCCGGTCAACAGAACACGGTAGACGTACAGCAGCGGCTTGACCTTCGGCGGATTTTCCTTGGCGAACAGCTTCCACTGCGTGGCAGCGAAGCCGAGGTAGTGATGGGCGTGGTGACGCGTGGTGCAGTCCTTGGCGATCCCCTTGAGCTCTTCGTGTGCGGGCGTTGTGTGCACGACCAGCGGCGAGAGCAACTGCTCCAGCACGTAGCCGTTCTTCTTGAGCATCAGTTCGAAGAATTTCTTGGCGTCGTGAGTGACCAGGTCCATCTCGACGCCGTCGTGGATGCCCGACTTCTCCACCGTCTCGTCGCCTGGATCG
>JAGRIN010000072.1 GCA_020443245.1 Pseudomonadales bacterium | reverse complement strand
TGTTCGTTGGTGAACCCGACCGGTCGGGTCGCGACGCGACGCCTTACCCGCAATCCGAACTCTACTCGTCGTTCGTCGCAGCGAACGTCAACCGCAAGCAGGCCATCTACGCTGCTTCCAATGACGGTATGCTGCACGCGTTCGATGCGGAGAACGGTGACGAACTGTTCGCCTATGTGCCGAACAACCTGATGACGAATCCGTACAGCCGGAACGTTTCGAACCTTCTCAGCTTCGACTATGAGCACAAGTTCTTTGTTGACCTGACCCCGGCGATCAACGACGTCTTCATGGACGCCGACGGCGACGGATCGAAGGAATGGGCATCAATTCTTATCGGCGGCCAGGGTGCCGGCGGCAAAGGCTATTACGCCCTCGACATCACGAACCCGTCCTCTGTCACGGAAGCGGCTGCGACCACGAAGGTGCTGTGGGAATTCACCGAAGAAGACGATACCTATCCGACCAACGCGGACGGCACGCCTGTCACCACAAGTGGCTCACAGCGACAGGACCTGCAGTCGCCGCCGCAACCGGTCAAGGACCTCGGCTATACCTTCAGTGTCCCGACGATTGCGCTCAGCAACCTCAAGGACACGGATGGAGAAAACCGGTGGGTGGCTGTTTTCGGTAATGGCTACAACAGCACGGCGGGTATCGCCAAGTTGTATGTCCTGTTTGTCGATGGCGGCACTGACGGCACCTGGTGTCATCCGGACATGATCCACAACGAGGTGTTGAACGGTTCGCTGCCGGCACAGTGTGTGGGCAAACAGGACTTCGTGAAACTCGACACCGGATTTGGTGTGCAGAGTGGCTATCCGAACGGCCTCGGGACACCGCGCGGCATCGACGTGGACGGCAACGGCACGATCGACTATGCGTATGCCGGTGACTTGTTCGGTAACTTCTTCCGCTTTGACCTGACATCGGACAACTATGATGACTGGACGGTAACGAAGATCTTCGAGGCGAAATATGTCGATGCAAGTAACGTCGAGCATCCGCAGCCCATCACGACACAACCGATCGTGACTGAGCACCCGACGGAGTCCGATGGATACATCGTCATCTTTGCGACCGGTAGCTACGTCACCGTACCGGATGGCACTTCGACGGATATCCAGTCGATCTATGGCATCTGGGATCGTCTTGGCCCGGGTCTCATCGACAAGAGCGATCTCGTGCAGCAGCGCTATACGAACGGCTTCAGCAACGAGTTCGGGAATGTACGATTCCTGACGTCGAACGACGTCGACTACTCGGCAACCGGCGGCAAGCGCGGCTGGTACAACGATCTCGACTCGGTGGCAGTGGGCGATACCCAGGGCATCGATGCGCCGGAATTCCCGGGCGAACGAGCGATTCGTAACATCCAGATCCGTGGCGGCATTGGCTTCGTCAACAGTGTCATCCCCCGAAGTGCAACCAGTTGTGTGGACGTGGCGGGCGGCTTCGCGTTGTCGTTCTGCCCCGGTACCGGCGGTTTGAACTGCCTGGGAGACAGCAGCATCTTCGATCTCAACAATGACGGCGTGATTGACGACCAGGACAATGTGAGCGGCAACGTCGTCGCGGGAACGCGGTTTGAGGATGCCGTGCCGACTGACTCGACATTCATCGAGGATCAGCGGGTTACCCAGCTCAGTGACCAGAGCCTCGAGTTCCAGGGCACCAAGACCTTCAAGGGCAAGCATACGGGCCGGCTGTCATGGAAGCAGCTCGACTCCGTGGAACAGTAGGAGCGGTATGATGCGCAAGTTACTCATCGCCTTTTGTGTTGCGGGACTGATGGCTTCTGGCCCGGCCGGTGCGACCGATATCGTCGATCTGGCAGCGAAGCAAAAGACGACGCTGCAGGCCAGGGTCGCGCAGGGCGTGGTGCGATCCATCGACCTTGATCGCCGCACCTGCGTCATAGGTGGGTACACCTACGAGTTTGGTCCGCCCGGGTTGCCGATCAAGATCACGATGGTCGGCAACAAGCCGGGCGCCATTGAGTTGCTGCAAGCCGGTATGAAGGTTGAGGTGACTTACGGCGACCTGGGTGAAGCGCGGATCGTCGCGATGATCAAACAACTGCCTGACGATGAGGAAGTCGAGTACTGACCTGAACCGGTTCGCCATCGTCGTTTGCCTCGTTCTGGCAGCGACGACGGCGTTCGCGGATACGCTTGACGAGCAGCTCGGCCATATTGCCGCGTTGCATTCTCTCGACGGCAAGCCCGACAACGCGATCGACGTCCCGCAACCGGATGAGCCGATGCCCGCCCTGGGGCGTGCGCTCTTCTTTTCGAAGCAATTGAGTGGTGACCGCCAGGTGGCGTGTGCATCCTGCCATCACCCGCTGCTCGGCGGCGGGGATGGCCTTTCGCTGCCCGTCGGCATTGCGGCCGTAGATCCGAACATCGTCGGGGTCGGTCGTGTCGTTGACGTGTCGATGGACAAGGACCCCCGCGC
This sequence comes from Pseudomonadales bacterium, assembly GCA_020443245.1. Lineage (GTDB taxonomy): Bacteria > Pseudomonadota > Gammaproteobacteria > Pseudomonadales > Azotimanducaceae > JANQJA01. Next base: position 8,021 of record JAGRIN010000072.1, on the reverse strand, counting down.
CGGTTCGATCGGCGGTCCTAACGTCCCGCGCAATGCGCTGTCGATCTTCAACGTCGGGTTTTACCGGAAGTTGCTCATGACTGACGGCCGCGTATCGGTGTTGCGGACCTTGCCCGACGGACAACCGCAGTATCGTACGCCTGAAAGTACACTGCGCAGTTCGCCCGACCTGAATGCGAAGGGCGACCTGTTGACCGTCCAGGCCCGCTTCCCCGTTACGAGCTTCGAAGAGATGCGCGGCTATGACGAGTTCTACGGGCTCACCGCGCCGGAAATTCGTGAACGTATTGCCGAACGACTTCGAGGAAACGAGCACTGGCTCAGGGCATTCCAGATTGCGTTTCGCTCGCCAGGAGGCGACGCGAAGGACCTTGTCACTTTCGACAACATCGCGCGAGCACTGGCTGCGTATGAGCGCTCGCAAACATTTGTCGATACGCCATGGTCCCGCTACCTGGCAGGTGACCAGTCAGCACTCTCGCGGCGGCAGAAAGAAGGCGCGGTGCTGTTCTATACCGCAGCGGAAAAAGGCGGTTTCGGATGTTCCGCGTGTCATAGCGGCGATTTCTTCACAGACGAGACGCCGCATGCGATGGGAGTCCCGCAGTTCGGGCGAGGCAAACGTACCGACGGCGATGATCAGGGGCATTTTCTTGTCAGCCAGGACCGGGCGGATGAGTACAAGTTCAGGACGCCGACTTTGCTCAACGTCACGCAAACCGGACCGTGGGGACACGACGGCGCATTCGCTTCTTTGGCGTCGTTCGTTCGCTATCATGCCAATCCGAAAGCGGGCGCCGAGACCTACGATTACAGCCTCAGGCATTTGCCGCAGTTTGCCGGCGCGGACCGGGATTACGCCAACGCAAAGACCCTGACGGCGCGTGCTGTGGAGAACGTGACTTCAAAGATCCCGGGCCGCACACCCAACGATGAGCAACTCACACTGCTCGTCAGCTTCCTTGAAGCGCTGACAGATCCTTGCACGCAATCGCGGACGTGCATGCAACCATGGATCGCGGGCTACCAGGACGACTTTGATGGAGAGCTTCTGCAGCCTGTGTTCGATCGCCCGGATGAGAATGATCCGCCGCCGGCGTTCCAGGTCGCAAGTCGCGGCGCACCAGTGAGCGAGGCGATTGCGGCCGCAAAGCCCGTTCGACTGACGCCCGTCGACCCGCAGGCCGTTGATCGGCTCTCTGCATGCAGCCGGTATACGCCGGTACGTGGCAAGGCCGAGAACCGCTTCGTGGAAACGTCGAAGGCCGTGGGCCTGGACCATCGCCATCTCGTTCCTGGCAAGATGTGGTACGGCCGCCAGTACTCTTACGCAGTCGAGTTCGCGATGGAAACCGCGTCGGTTGCGGGGGGTGACATCAATAATGACTGTTGGCCCGACCTCGTTTTTGCCACCCATGACGGTGAACACACGGAGTTGGTTGCATACCTGGGAGACGGCAAGGGCGCCTTCGTCAAAGAGCGACTCGACCTGCCGGGCCTGCCCGACGCCGCAGGCGCGATCGGCCTTGCTGACCTGAACGGTGATTACGACCTGGACCTGGTTGTCGGAAACATGTTCGGTGCGCGCGAGACCACCGTTTTCGAGAGCACACCGCATGACCGTTTCAAGGTCAGCCAAAAGATCAGCATGTCAAAAGGGGTATTCGGCCTGGCGTTTGCTGACTATGACAATGACGGTTGGCTCGACGCGTTCGCATCGCACTGGGACATCACTGCCCGGCCGGGTTTTGCACCGGCACTGATGCGCAACCGCGGCGGTGAGCTGGTTCCTGCCGATGAGTTGGCCGGAACGACCGGGGCCAATCTCGACCAGAACTTTAACTTCTCGCCAGCGTTTGCAGATTTTGATTCCGACGGCAATGCAGATCTCGTGATCGCATCCGACTTCGGTACCAGTGCCGTGTTGCGCAGCAACGGCAAGGGTCGATACGACGTGGTCACGGATCGAAGCGTCATTACCGACGAGAACGGAATGGGATCGGCTGTTGGGGATTTCAATAATGACGGTCTCCTCGACTGGTTCGTCACAGCGATCTACAAGATCGAGGATGGCGCCAACTTCAACTGGGGCGAGACGGGCAACCGCCTCTACATGGGCGTTGGCCAAGGGATTGAATTCCGTGATGCAACCGACGCGGCGAATGTGCGCGACGGGGCCTGGGGTTGGGGCACCTGTGCGGCTGACTTCAACAACGACGGCTGGCTCGACATTTTCGCCGAGAACGGGATGGGCAGTATTCCGGAAGAAGCGAAACCCTACGTGCCACCCTACATTGCGGCGTTCCTTCCCGCGGGTCTCAAGTCATTCCAGCGCACGCGCCCGCGGCTTTTCATCAACCAGGGCGACGGGACTTTCCGCAACGAGAATGTCGACTGGGGCCTGACGGAAAAGACCAATGGACGAGGCGTTGTGTGCTTCGACTATGATCGGGATGGTGATATCGATGTCGCCACCACGCAGAACTCGGACGCGCCGCGCTTCTATGAAAACAGGGCGAGCGGCGTCGGCGGAAACAACTTTGTGGGTTTCCAGTTGCTCGGGAACCAGCCCAACACGAGCGCGATCGGTGCAGTCGTGACCCTGGACGCCGGTGACTTGCACCAGGTTCGCCATGTCCAGCTCAACAGCAATTACCAGAGCCTGAACCCCACCACGGTTCATTTTGGCCTGGGCAAGCATGACCATATCGATCGCATTACCGTGCGTTGGCCGGACGGCAGCGTGGACAGTCTGGGCGGGGTCGGGATCAACCAGTACCATGCGCTGCTGCACCCTGCGCTCCGGCACCGCCGGTTTGATGTTGCTGCGAGCCAGTAACCAGGTTCAGGCACGCTAGTCGGGGCACACAAGGTCGTGCCCCTGCACGTTCTCCACAATACCGTCGGCGTCAACGTCGTGCGAGACGCGCGTACGTCCCTGGCGATTTACCACAAGCTGTCGCGCATATCGCGGATCGTTGTCCGGTGGGCAGTAGGTGAAATTCCCGTTCTGGTAGTTCGTGAAGCCTTGCCTCGTCATCTGCAAGTATTGCCGGTTCTGGAACGCGCGCCAGGTTATGGTGGCGCCGGGTTCCGGAAACGAAAATCGCTTCAGTATGGCGTCATGCCCGTTCACGTGGTGGTCCATGTTCGAATCCGTGAAGGCGATCGCGCCCTCGTGCCATTTTCCGCCACATTGGTGGCCATCCTGGCTGGGGCAGTAGGTCACCGTCTCGCCGAAGCTGACGGCCGCATGTCGAGTGAACACAACGCCCGTGACGAGCCAGTTGATGGCACGAGTCGCGGCGCTGCGTTTGATCAACGCGTTGGCCCCGGGTGTCGCGAGGCCGAGTAACACCGCTGTGATTGCGACACAAACCAGCAGTTCGATGAGGGTGAAAGCGCGATTCTGGGCACGGCACAACATGTGCAAAGCCTACTGGCCCACGTTGCGCGTCGTCTGTAGGAACCTGCTCCCCGCCCGCGGGCGAGAATGGCTACTCCAGTCCCAGCTTTTTCAGTCGATACCTCAGCGCACGGAACGTGATACCAAGCTTCTTTGCCGCAGCGGTCTTGTTCCACTTGGTCGATTCCAGTGCCTCGACGATGACGTTCTTTTCGATGTCCTCGAGATACGATTCGAGCGAATCGGCATCCTCTGGCAAAGTTGTGGGAGGCGTCGGGCGGTTGTAGGCGCTGCCTTCGTCGTCCTCGTCTGCATCGTCGTCGTCCTGCGCCATCACGGCCTGCGTGGGGATCTTTGCCGCGGGCGACAGTGAGAGATCCTCGACCTTGATGATGTCATCTTCACAAAGCGTGAAAGCGCGCTCCAGCACGTTCTCGAGTTCGCGGACATTGCCCGGGAACGAGTAGTCACAGAGTGACGCCATGGCATCGTCTGCGATCGTCGGTGTCGGGAGCTCATAGTCCTTCGCGATCTTGGCGAGCAGGTGTTCGGCGAGGACTGGTATGTCTGCCTTGCGATCACGCAGGCTGGGCACGTTCAGTTCGATAACGTTGATGCGATAGTAAAGATCCTGGCGGAAAGTCCCTTTCTCGACCTCTTTGGCCAGATCCTTATGCGTCGCGCTCAGGATGCGTACGTCTACTGGCAATTCCTGCTGTGAGCCGACCGCGCGCACTGCCTTCTCCTGAATGGCGCGTAGCAGTTTCACTTGCATTGGCAGGGGCAGGTCTGCGACTTCGTCCAGGAACAGTGTGCCGCCATTGGCTGCCTGGAACAGACCTTCCTTGTCGGAGGCCGCACCGGTAAAACTGCCCTTCTTGTGGCCGAAGAACTCACTCTCCATCAACTCACTCGGGATCGCGCCGCAGTTGACCGGAATAAACGGTGCGTCCCGATGCGGGCCGAGATCGTGTATTGAGCGTGCCACCAGTTCTTTGCCGCTACCAGATTCGCCGCTGATATAGATCGGGGCCTGGCTGCGTGCCAGCTTGGCAATCTGCTTGCGTAGCAGCTTCATCGCTTCAGTATCGCCGAGGAGCGTCGGCGCAGAAGGCTCGCCGCCGCGGGCAGTATCCAGGGGCTTGAGGTTCAGCGCAGTGTCGACCAGCTTGCGGAGCAGTTCGAGGTGAATGGGTTTCGACACGAAGTCGAATGCACCAGCCTTGAGTGCCTCGACCGCCGATTCCATGTTTCCGTGCGCCGTTATCATGGCGACGGGAACCTGGGGATGTTCGGTCGTGATGTGCTTCACAAGATCGATGCCGTTGCCGTCCGGCAGCCGCATGTCTGTGAGGCAGAAGTCGAAAGACTGCTCGGAAAGCAACTTGCGCGCCTGCGTAACATCGGCAGCGGCGCGTGTTTCGATGTTCATACGCCCGAGAGTAATCTCAAGCAGTTCCCTGATGTCGGGTTCATCATCAACGATCAGAGCCGTTTTTGAAGCCATCTTACCCTCGTATCAGTCGTATCAGTCACGCGTTTGCTGGAAGAAACTGATGTGAAAGCACGCACCGCCTTCCTGTGCTCTTCGATAGCCGAGGCGTGCGTTGTTGGCCTCACACAACTCCTTCGATAGATACAGTCCCAATCCGGTACCAGAGGTCTCGGTGGTATAGAAAGGTTCAAAGAGATTCGCCAAGTGCTCCCCGTCGATTCCTTCGCCGTAGTCAATGACGTCGAGGTATGGATTTCCGGTGTCCTTGTCGATTCCACCCTCGATTTTGACGCGAGCTTCGCCCGTCTTTTTCTTGCTGTATCGTAATCCGTTCTGGCAAAGATTTCCAAGAACCTGGGACAAGTGGAGTGGGTCGACACGAATTCGGATATCGGGTGGATCGATGTTCACATCGACCTTGCCCGGTTCGTTAAGGCCGGCTGAAAATTCTTCGATGAACTGCGAAATCCAGACCCCCAGCACCACTTCTTTTGGATCCGCCGATCGCCGCCGGGACATCTGCAGGACGTTTTCGATGACGTCATTGAGGCGCACGCAGTGACTCTGGATGATCTCCGCGAGCCGTGAATCGCCCCGACTCAGGTCGGTGGATTCACCCAGCAACTGCGCCGCGTGGCTGATTGCGCCGAGCGGGTTGCGGATCTCATGCGCGATGCTTGCCGAGAGTCGACCCAGGGAGGCCAGCTTGAGCTGTTGGGCCTGCCTTTGAACGTCGGTGCTGTCTTCAACAAAGATGAGGGTGTCGGACTCGGGGTCAGGTGTCGCCAGCGGCGAAAAGTTGGCGATGAGTTCGGGCGACGAGTCCTGTGTGTGAAACGTCAGCGAAGTGAGGTGTGGCTCATGCTTCCACTCGTTCAGCTTGTCCAGCAAGCGATAGGGCAGCCGCTCCTCTTCGAGATTCGGTGCCATCGGAATACTGAGATACCGCTTGGCGGCCTGGTTGATGAGGCGAATCTTGCCGAGCGGGTCCACAACGACGACCCCGGTTCGCATCTGGTTGACGATGATCTGGTTGATCTTCTCGAGCGTGAATACCTCTGTCTCCCTGCTGCGCAGTCGCTGGGCGAGTGTCTGGAACAGCATGTTCGCGACGAAGTACACCATCCCCAGGACGCCGGCCTGGAAGAATGCCTGTGCGTCGGACTGGTTCAGGAAAAACAGGTACGACTCGCTGTACAGGGTCAGGATAAAGGCGATTGCAGGGAGCACGGTCGAAACACGACCGAGTATCAAGCCCCCGCCGAACGCGACCGCAAAGATCAGGAAGTTGCCGAGGCCCGAATCGACGCCGCCACTCGCAAACATGAGCAGTGTCAGGCAGATGATGTCCGCAATGAGGATGACGAACGATGGCGTGGTGCGAGAAAGCAGCGACGTACTGGCGAACAGCGTACCGATGCCAATCAGGACATTGCCGACGATGTAACCGATGACGACATGTTGGAACAGTTCCGGATTCGCCGATCCGACAAAGTCCTTCAGGTTCTCGCTGAGAAACAGGAACAGGAACAAAAAGGACAGGAAGATCCTGTAATAGTTGTAGACACGCAGGATCGTTGAGCGTTGGAGGCTGAGCTCGAAGTTATCGACTTGTGTCGCGTCGGTCGCCCCGGCCACCGTGGCGCTAGCCCGCCAGACCGAACGTGATGATGTTGAGCCAGGAGCGATCGCTGTTCTTGATGGAACGGTTCATCTTGAAGTTGCCGTCCTTGTCGAGCGATTTGTGGTCCGGGAAATTGGTGTTGAGTACCAGCAGCGTTTCGTTTGCCAGGTCGGGCATGTCCATGTGGCGGTAGGCTTCGACCATGATCGCGAGTGCGTCAGGTACGGCCGGCGTCTCCTGGAATTTCTCGAACACGTAGCGTCCCCGGTTCGCGGCAGCGACGTAGGCGCCTCGTTTGATGTAGTACTGCGCGACCTTCACTTCGTGCTCCGCCATCAGGTTACGCAGGTACACCATCCGTCGTTGTGCGTCTGGTGCATACTTGCTGTTGGGGTACTTGCGCACGAGTTGAGCAAAGTCGTTGAACGAATCCTTCGCCGAACCCAGGTCACGGGTGGAGGGATCGATGGGCAGGAACCGCTCCAGGAAGTTCTGGTCCTGGTCGAAAGAAGCCATGCCGCGCAGATAGTAGGCGTAGTCTATGTTCGGGTGTTGCGGGTGCAGGCGAATGAACCGGTCGGCTGCGGCGCGCGCGGATTCTGGCTGCGCACTCTTGTAATAGGCGTAGATGATTTCGAGCTGCGACTGTTCTGCATAGCGGCCGAACGGAAAGCGTGCTTCAAGTCGCTGGAGCTTCTCGATTGCCGCCTCGAAGTTGTTCGCCCTAAGGCTCGCCTGGGCAGTCTCGTAGTACTGCTTCTCGGTCGCGTTGGGATCTTCTTCTTCGGACTTGCTTGCACAGCCGACGAGCAGCGTGGCGACGAGGATGGTTAAAATTAAACGCATAAATGAGTGACAGCCCAAAACCGGGTTATTCTATACGCCGTGGCCTTCAAGGCAAACACGGCCCCTGGCCACTTTGGTACTTCGCACTGGATCAACCCCGGGGATTTGAGGCCCGAATCGCTTGAGCGAGCCCATAATACTGCGAGCAACGATACCCGCGGAAATGGCGCTTCTGCGATTAGATCGCGCGGTCTCGGATCTGTTCCCGCAATTCTCCCGTGCCCGGCTGCAGTCCTGGATCAAATCCGGCGAACTGACGGTTGACGGGGAACTGCGTCGTCCACGCGACAAGGTGATCGGGGGCGAAGAAGTGGAGGTCGAGGCCGTCCCGGAGGACAGCCCCATCGCGCCGGAGCCGATCGAATTGTCAGTCCTTTATGAGGACGAGAGCGTCATTGTGATCGACAAACCTGTCGGGTTGGTCGTTCATCCGGGTGCCGGGAACCGCTCGGGCACATTGCTGAATGGGCTCCTTTATTACGATCCGCGCCTTGCATCCGTGCCCCGGGCCGGCATTGTGCATCGCCTGGACAAGGATACGAGTGGACTCCTGGTCGTCGCGCGCACGCTGGAAAGCCAGAATTCCCTGGTCCAGCAGCTCCAGGCCAGGACAGTCAGCCGCATCTACGAGGCAGTCGTGTATGGTGTCG
>JAGRIN010000071.1 GCA_020443245.1 Pseudomonadales bacterium | reverse complement strand
GGGGACATCGACCGGACACCGGAAGCAGTCGAGCCCGCGATTCCGGCAGCGACAGTCGTGTTGCTCCGGGACGGCCAGGATGGGACGGAAGTGCTCATGCTCCACCGGACCTCCAAAGTTCACTTCGGCGGCATGTGGGTATTCCCGGGTGGTCGCATTGACCCGGACGACTACCCGCCGGACGAGGACTTGTACATCGCCGCGCGTAACGCGGCCGCCCGCGAGACGATGGAAGAGACCGGCATGGCGGTGACGCCGGATGAATTCGTGTGCTTTGCGCACTGGACGCCGCCGGCCAGTACGCCCCGTCGCTATGCCACGTGGTTCTTCGCCACGGCCCTTGCCGAAGAACAGGATGTGAACGTCGATGGTCACGAAATCCAGGATCACCAGTGGATTCATCCGGGTGAGATGCTGCGTCGTCACGCCGCGGGCGAGGTGGACCTGGCGCCGCCGACCTGGATCACACTGAATCACCTGGCCATGTACGCGCCCGTTGATGCCCTGCTGGAGCGGCTGCGCGCCATGCCGCACAAAATCTACGAGACGCGCATTGGCCGCCGCGCAGATGGCGTGCGAGTCACGATGTGGGACGGTGACGCGGGGTATGAGACCGGCAATCCCGAGACGCCCGGCGAACGCCATCGCCTGATCCTCACCGACGGCGGTTTCGTGTTCGAAAACTCGGGCCAGGAATACTGATCCACCAACGTCGACTAACAACTATATAGAGGTGTGAGAATGAGCCTGCCCATCGTGACAGAGCACGCGCACAAGACCGATCGACATACGACCTTCTATCTTGCATCTGGTCCCGTCGACGGACCGCTCATGATCTTTGTCCACGGCTGGCCGGAACTCTCGATCAGCTGGCGTCATCAACTGCCGTTCTTTGCCGCCATGGGGTACCGCGCGGTTGCGCCCGACATGCGCGGGTATGGACGTTCGAGCATCTACAGTGAACATGGCGACTACGCCCAGCGTCACGTTGTCCAGGACATGCTGGAACTGCTCGAGAGCCTGGGCCGTGACAGTGCCATGTGGGTCGGACACGACTGGGGCAGTCCTGTCGTCTGGAACCTGGCGTCACACCACCCTGAAAAGTGCCGGGGCGTAGCGAGCCTGTGCGTGCCTTACGCCACCATCGAACGCGGACTCGATTTCGTGTCAGGGCTCGTCGATCGCAAGGTCTATCCAGAGAGTGAGTTTCCGTACGGCCAGTGGGAATACATGCGCTTTTACGAAGAGAACTTTGCGGGCGCCACAGAGCCGATGGATGCAGACCCTTACAACATGGTGAAACTCGCTTTTCGCAAGGGCAGCCCGGAGGGTGCGGGCCAGCCGACCATGACCGGCATGGTGCGCAAGAACGGCGGCTGGTTCGGCCCGGGTAACCCGGCGCCTGATATGCCGCGCGACGACGATGTCGTCGGTGAGTACGAACTCTCGGTCTACGCGAGCGGACTGACCCGCAACGGCTTTTTTGGCCCGAACTCCTGGTACATGAACCACGAGGCCAATGCCCGATACTTCTCTGAAGCCGTTGACGGCGGCAAGCTTTCATTGCCAGTGCTGTTCCTGGCTGCGCGTTATGACTACACCTGTGAGTCGGTGACCTCGCCACTCGCGGAACCGATGCGGGAACTGTGCAGCAACCTGACCGAGCACATCGTCGACTCGGGTCACTGGATGGCGCAGGAGAGACCGCTCGACGTCAATCGCCATCTCGTCAACTGGCTCGTTACCAATTCCCTTTGAGTCGGTTGCTGAACACGAGCGATGACGCGAGCAAGCTTGCGGCCAGCGCGGCGAGAACGAATGCGCCGGGCACCCATGTCGAGGCCGAAGACGCGGTTTCGACAGACAGGCCAGAGGAGAACCCGGTGACGTTCGCGAGCAGGCCCGCAATCGCGGCGCCGGTCGCGAGACCGACAAGCTGAACCGTCGGTATGGAAGTCGCCGCCGCGTCCGCATCGCGTTCATTTGCGCTCGCCAGAATGATGCGGGAGATAAAGGCGAACGAGGCGCCGATGCCGCCACCTGCGAAGAAAATGCCCATCAGCAGCCACGGTATCGATGCCGATTCGATGGTCATGGAAATAATCACGAGCCCCACACCCATCGCCAGCGGTCCGAACGCGACGAAGAGTCGCGCAATACGTTCGGGGGACCCCGCCACAATGGCCGCCACGATCGTCCACGACATCGCTTCCATCGCGACGAGATATCCGGCGTCGAGCGGATCCATGTCGCGGAGGACTTGCAGGAACAGTGGTCCGTAGATCGGAAACGGATCGTTGGCAACGGAGAGCAAGAACAGTACCCAGAGTGCGAGACCGCACGCGGTATGCAGGGAGAACGCGTCGGAGGGTGCGAGCGGTGAAGCGGCACGGCGGTCCACGTTGAGCGCGACAACAAAAAGGACGAGACCCAACGCAATGTAGGCGAGTTGCGTGCCGATCGATTCGGCCGGGCCAGCGAGTGACAGCGAAATGATGGCAGCGGCGACCATCGCGAGGCGCAGTCCCGGGAACCGTGGCAGGGTCTCGGCGGCCGGGTCCGATGGTAACGTCAGTGTCGCGAAGGCGGCGACCAGCAGCGCGATGGCTGCGATGACGTAGAACGCGCCAGGCCAATACCCCATGCCGGCGAATACGCCGCCGATCAGCGGGCCGGCAAGCGCCGAGATACCCCAGACACTCGAGAACAGCGCGAAAACATGTGCCCACAGCGCCTGCGGGAAGACATTGCGAACGATGACATAGGCAACCGACGAGAGAAGCCCGCCGCCAAACCCCTGCACGACGCGACCCGAGACGAGTACGAAGATATTGGGCGCCGCGCCTGCAATGAGTGAGCCGCCAGCAAACAGCAGGGCGGCGAGGATGTAGGCGTTTCGCGCGCCCAACGCTGCTTTCACGACACTGCCGCCTGATGCGGCGACTACGGAAGCGGCCAGGAAGCCGGTGGTCGGCCACGCCATGTATTCGAGGCCGCCGATGTCCTTGACGGCACTCGGCATGACCGTCGACATGAGTAGTGCGTTCATGGAATGAAGCAGTACGCCGGTGGCGAGCACGACGAGCGGAACCAGGTGATCCGGTTCCAGCAAGTCCGCCCAGCGTGGGGTGGCAGACTCGGTTGTCATCGTGCCTTCCTGTTCATATTTAGGAAAGCATTAACTTTACTAAATAATCGTCAGTTTTGGGAAGCGCTTTTTAGCGATGCCGGGGGTGAGTAGTCGACGTCGCGTTCTGTCATCTCCCGGGTCCACGCGGCAAATTCGAGTTGAATGCCGTCGGGGTCGAAGAAGTAGATCGAGCGGACAAACACGGTGTCGTCGACGCTGTCAGCCACGCCCGAGTCGGTATCGGCGTGATTGACGACCTCGGTGACATCCACGCCGCTCGCCTTCAGCCGCTCGCGGTAAGCCTCGATGTGATCCGGCGAAACGTCGAACGCGACATGGTTCATCACACCGGGCGTCGCGGAGATCTTGCGGAGTTCCTTCTCGCTCACCTTGCCGGGACCGTTCGGGAACCAGAAGAACGCGAGCGAGTCGCCATTGCCGCAATCGAAGAAGAAGTGCTTGCCCTTGCCGCCGGGCAGATCGAGTGTTTTGGTGAGCTTCATACCCAGTACGTTGGTGTAGAAGTCCACGGTGACATCCATGTCCTCGCAGACGAGGGCAAGGTGGTTGATGCCGCCAAATTCGAAGTCCGCCATATCCGTGCTCCAATTCGCGATGCGCAAACGATAGTATCACTCCAAACTCAAAATGAAAGGAGAGTAGAGATGCCGAGACTGGCACAGGTAAATCGCGCAGACGCCGACCCGTCGGTATTGCCGCTCTACGATGCGCTCTTCGGCGACCGCGACCCAATCGAAGAGCCGGGTACCGCGACGGGCACGCCGGGAAACTGGTGGACCGTGTTTGCGCTTGTACCGGAATGCTTCAATCACAGCGTGGATGGGTTTCGTTTCTATCGTGGCAAGAATCGGAAGCTTTCGCCAAAGCTTCGTGAACTCGGACAAACGCGCGCGGGCTATGCGCGTGGCAGCCAGTTCGTCTTCTCGCAGCATTGCAAGTCGATGCGTGCAGTGGGTTTTTCAGAGGAGCAGATCGCGGCGATTCCCGGCTGGGCCAGCAGCGATTTGTTCGACGAACTCGAACGCGCAGTGCTGGCTTACACCGATGACCTGGTACTGTCCGGCGGTCGCGTACCGGACAGCACGTTCGCCGTGTTGAAGAAGCACCTGTCCGACGTGGAGATACTCGAGCTCACCTACATCACGTGTATGTACGAAATGCACGCCACCATGTGCCGTGCGTTGCATCTCGAGTACGACGATGTGCCCGAGCGTCTGGTCGAGATCCCGGCGCCCGAAGATGACCTGAAGAAGATGGACTTCATGGGCGCCGTAGACAAAAACCCGTCATCCTGACCCACGTCGTCCTGAGCGAAGCCGAAGGACCTCTGCCCCGGATGCAACTTCGATCAGCGTTTGAGGGAAAGCGCAGGCCGAGGTCCTTCAACTCCGCAGCGTCCCGCTACTCCGCTCAATGTATGGACTCCCCCCACTCTCATTCCGAGAATGGGAGGTCGCCAAACCCAAACAGGAGTCCATACATGGCCAAGCGTAATCTCATTGCTATCGATCTGGCAAAGAACTCTTTTTACGTCGTTGTCGAAGACCGTCACGGTCGAATCAAGCTGTCCAGGACGATGACCGTCAAACAGCTGGAGCGCTTCCTGGCGCGTCAGGCTGAAAGCCTGGTGGCGATGGAAGCCTGCGGTACCGCGCATCACTGGACGTGGTTCGCGGAACGACACGGCCATCAGGTGAAGCTGCTGCCGCCACAGCATGTCGTGCCTTACCGCCAGGGCCACAAGACAGACCAGACAGATGCGCTGGCGATTCTTGAGGCGGCCAAGCGCCCGCAGTGCAAGGAAGCGGTGAAGAAGACACCGGAGCAACTTGAGCTGCAGATCCTGCTCGAGATCCGCGAGCGCTACATCGATCAGAAGCGGCGACTGTCGAATGCCATTCGCAGCTATCTGTTGGAGTTCGGCATCCGTATCCCCAAGGGTTACGCCTCCCTGCAGTCAAACCTGTATGCCGTGCTCGAGGATGCTGAGAACGGCTTGCCGATGCGCCTTCGCGCCCTGCTCGACCAGCAGTACCAGTCGTTCAAGGCGGCGGATGCCGAAGTCAGGCAACTCGATCGTGAACTGGCGCAGGTGATTCGCGACGTCGAACCCTGCCGGCGGCTGGTGGACATCGAAGGGGTTGGTCCGGTCGCGGCCGTCACGTACTACAGCGGCATCGGTGATGGCAGCGCCTTCAAGAACGGCAGGGAAACCGCGGCCTGGATAGGCGCGACGCCACAACAATACAGTACGGGAGGCGTTGCCAATATCGGCCACATCCGTAAACGTAACGTTGACCGGCATCGACGCGCCATCCTGATGCAGGGGGCGCTGTCACTGGTATACCGGGTCGACAAGGACCCGGCGCCGAAGACCCCAAAGCACCAGTGGCTGAAGGCGCTGATCGAGCGCCGCGGCCATCGTGTCGCCACTGTTGCACTGCTGAACAAGAACACACGCATTGCCTGGGCCATGCTGCGCTCGGGTGAAGCCTACGTTGCTGCCTGATACTGAACCTGATCGATTAAACCGACTCGCCAGAGGAGATCGCTGAGGAAGAACCGGTAGGACCAACCTTCTGCAAACCTGGTCGTCCTGACGGCAGTCATCCATGCCGCTCACTCAAAGAGGTCAGAAGGTGCGCGAAATACAACCGGGTCAGGGGTTCGCTACCCCAACGAAGAGACCGCATATACGCTCGCGACCTTACCTGCTTCCAAAGCCAATCACCTTGCGAGAAACGGGGGGAGTCATATACAGGACGACGTTTGCGTCCCGAACGCAACGCGCGTCGTCCCGAGCGAAGCCGAGGGACCTCTTCCCAGCAGTAACCTCCACGCTCAAACGGTAACCCACGCATTGCGTTCAAGATTTGATGGGAGTACAACGAAGACCTTTACCCGGAGAACCACCATGAATCTCTATGATCTCGAAATGGAATCCATCACAGGCGATATGGTTTCTTTCTCTGACTATCAGGGCAAGCCGCTGCTCATCGTCAACGTGGCATCGAAGTGTGGGCTCACGCCGCAATATGCTGGGTTGAAGTCATTGCATGAGAACGGGCCGGTGACAGTACTCGGGTTTCCCTGCAACCAGTTTGGTGGCCAGGAACCCGGCACCAACGAAGAGGTCTGCGAATTTGCCAAAGCGAAATTCGGCGCAGAGTTCCCGATGTTCTCGAAGATCGAAGTGAACGGGGATGGCACGTGTGACCTGTACAAGTGGCTGAAGGGCGAGCAACCCAACGAGGATGGTTCGTCCGATATCCAGTGGAACTTCACCAAGTTTTTGATCGGGCCGGACGGGAAGGTGCTGAAGCGGTTTGGACCGCGGACCACGCCAGAGGAGATTGAAGAGGCGTTGGGGGAGTTTCTGTAGGGCATCGTTTGAGGGGTGCGGGTGCTGGGGGGCAGAGGTCCTTCGACTTCGCGCTAACGCGCTCCGCTCACGACGACGCGTGATGAAGCGCTTCGGTCAGGACGACGCATCATGAAGCGCTTCGGTCAGGACGACGCGTCGTCCCGAACGAATGTGATGAACGAATGTGAGGGACCTCAACCTTTGCTGTATCTCAGGCCTCCCCGCGAGGCATCGACTTCCTGACCTCAGGGTCAAACCCGGTCGCTGCCCACTCGCCCATCGCCGTGTTCCAGTGCGAGAAGAACAGGCGCTTCTTCGGGTCGGGATGCATCGCGAGTCGCTCTGGAAAAAGGTTCCAGTCGGTCAGGCACTCGGAAGGCGCGCGGACGTAACGGTCGGTGGTCGGCAGCGAACTGCGTAACCAGCCGCCTCGCGCATAGTACTGGTGCCAGGTGCGGCGGCCGCGCTTGCCGTCACCGTCGAACCGGGTGTGGAAGGTCGCAGTGTCGTAGAGAATGCAGGTGCCGGCGGCGCCGTAGAGTGGCACCTCAGCATATTCGTTACCCAACGCCGCATACGCCTCGCGCAACTCTTCGAATCGATTGCTCTTCGGCACAACGCAAAACGTCGGCGTGCCGGGCATGGTGTCTGTGAGGTAGTGAATTGCGCAGAGCCAGTCGCAAGGCATGTAGGGGTCACGCAACAAACGGTCCTCGGAGACCTTGTCGTGGTGGAAGTTCATCGCGCCGATGCCGCCGTCCTCGGGTGTTTCGCGAAAGTTGAATTCGGCAAATCGCGGCCGGTCTTCGCCGCCGAGAATTTTCTCGACCAGCAGATACGAGCGCGGATGCTGGGTATAGCGGTCGAGTTCGGGATAATCGAGCAGGGGCTGGGAGAAGATCAGGCCCTGGTTGCGGTGATGCGGCTTGCGGCGTTCGCCGAGTCCCCATGAATCCGGGCGTTCTTTCTGGCTCCGGTCCATGAATTCGTTCAGGTGCGCGAGTTCGCTCTCGTCAAGGCAATTCCCCAGCACCACGAAGCCATTGCCGGCAAAGAAATCGTAAGCGGCATCCATGTCGTCGATGGGATCGAACACCGGGGGGCGCCAGTCTGTGACTTTTCCGAAGCCCTGCGTCGCGAGGGTCGCGTCGCCGCTCTTGTTCTCCTGCTTGATGAGTTTGACTGCCATGGTCTCTCCGGATGCCGCACCTGTCGTGCGTAGTATCCTTCGCGACGGTGCTCCGGCACAACTCCGGGACAGGCGAACGGGGTCACCAAGTCAGCCGAAGTATCGCTTCTCGTCACCTGCCTCGACGCAGACGACAGCGGTGCCGCGCCCTGTCAGATCGAGCAGCGTGCGCAGGCCGGTGGCGAGTTGCCACACGTTGCTCAGGTCGTTGAAGGAAGGCTGCGCGGAACGCAGGAACAATGCTGAGAAGAAATCCCGGATCAGTGCGTTGACGCCTGCGGTTCGCTCCGTGTACTCGTCGGCATTCTGCGTGGTGAGACCGGTACGGCGAAGATCCTCGACGATCGCTGCCCATTGCGCCTGGACCTCGTCGAGCTTTTCATCGGCGCGGACCAGCGACTGCCCCAGCTTGAAATGTTGGCTCACGGCCGGCGGGAACTTCGCCTTGGCATCCTGCCAGGTCCGGCACTGGCCCAGGGTGAAGAGCAAGTCGCCCGGGTCGAAGTCGTTGCGCGCCGCGAACCGGGTCATGCTTTCGAAATACGCGCTGCCGTGTGATTGCACCGAATAGTCGAAGATCTTTCGCGCGATGAGCCCGCCATGCCAGATACCCGCGCGCTCGTCTCCCGAGGGCTTGATCGCGACACCCCTATCCAGGGCAAGGCTCGTTCCGAGCAGATCCTGCAGTGTTTGCCAGTTGAGAGAAACGACGAAGGTGACGCTCGCGCTGCCCGGATTGCGCAGCCGGTCGAACAGTGCTGCCTTCACGGCCGCGCCGGTGTCTGGTTTAACGCAGCCGAGTTTCGTGAGGCCGGTAAAGCAGGTCGTCAGATCGTCTTCGTCGAACGCCTCGTCGGTGATGCCGAGAGTAAGTGTTACCGGCGGCGATGCATCCGGCGCGTCGTCCAGGTAGTTGATGCTCCAGTCGGCATCGACAATCTGCGATTCGTTGCCAAGGCTTCGCTGTGTGCGGTACTCCGCATCGGTGGCGGCAACAAGCAACTTGCCGTTCGTGTCGAACTTCACCTTTGCCGCGTTGGTGAACATCACCTGGTTGCCGAGTTTGACACCAAACAGATTGAGGGAGACCGAGAGTGTCTCCTTGCGTTCCAGCGTCGACGCATACTCGCCTTCCAGGTTGTCGATGCCGCCACTGGCGCGCAGCCTTGCCGCCAGCGCGGGAAAGTCGTCAAGCCGGCTGGCCCAGACGCTGCGGTAGAGCGCTTCGACGCCCTCTGCGCCGGCGTCAGTGATCCGGAATGCGATCAATGAGGTCGCGGTTCGGGTGTCGGTGGTGGTGCGGGTCAAAGCGAGGGTTGCCTGCTCGGCGACCTTCTCCTGCACGGCATCGAGCAGCTTCTGGCGGAAATGCGTGTAGCGGGAATACAGATCCTCGATGCCGGTCTTCACCTTTTCGAGGTTGGTTTGTGCCGTCGAGGAGAGTTCGGTGACAGCGTCTCTCACCTTCTCGCTGAGGTTGGCAAACGGTTGCAGGATCTCGATCATCTGCTTTTTGACCTGACCGTCCGCAGTCTTGATACGGGCATCCACTTCCTTCTGCACGCGTTCCAGCGCACCTTTGGCCGCCTTTGAAATGTAGTCCTGGATCGAACGGCTGGCGTCGTCCCCGAGCCCGAGCTGGAACACGATCTCACGGGCGATCTCATTGGCCTTCACACTGGCATCGTCGACCAGCACGTTGGCGCGCGCGTTGATCTTCTCCGCAATCGACTCGGAAAGATCCGAGACGATCGAGTCGGCAACGTCCTGTGTCGTCTTGTAGCCGAGCAAGACGTCGAACGCGCTTGAATGATCCGGCCAGTGATCTGTCAGCTCGGTTTTGAGTTTTTCCGACAGGTGCTCGGCACTCGCGTCGTCGATGAATTTGTCGAGCTTCGCGATCGCCTCGGACACGCCGTTCTCGCTGGGTAACAGTTCGGTGATGCGATTGATGAGCTGGTCTTTCAGTCCCTTGAGCTCGATGTTGAGTCCGGCCTTGAAGGTCCTCGTTCGCGATTGTTCGCGCTGGCGGTCCAGGCGGACCCAGACGCTGCTTGCGGTATCGCGTTCGACACTGAGTACGAACTCGTCGTCGTCCTTGAAACTGACATTGAAGCTGGCTTGCGCACCTGCTTTGGGTGTGATGCCAGGGTTGCTGACCAGTTCCTTCAATTGCGCGGTGAGGTCCTTGTCGATGCCCACCTCGATGCCGAGCGTCACCGTGCCGTGAAAGCGCCTGCAAATGATCGCGCCGCGCTGGTCCTTGAACGAAGCCATAACCGTGCTGAGATCGGCAGGGTTGATGAAATAATCCTGGATGCGCAGCAGGTCGGCGAGCACAAGCTGGTCCCGGTCACGTACGAAACCGACCGTGAATTCCTGGCGGTAGTCGCTGGCGAGTGAGCCGGAAAGGGAGACGAGGGACGTGCCGCCCTGACCGCTCGCGCTGACGCCGATTTTGCCGATAGCGCTCACGGTGAACATTGATGTACCGGTCGGCAGGGTCTGCTTCAGGCGCTTCGAGAGGTCGTCGTCGATCACGCCGTCGAATTCGATCGCGCTGCTTGCGGCCGCCCCGATGGTGAGGCCGGCCGAGCCACGGGTCGATTTCGCCAGGTGTGCAAGATCGAGCGTCTTGTCGTTGACGCTGGACACCGGGTTCAGCAGGAAGTGGTATTTGCGCGGCAGCTTCGACTTGAGGCGATTGATGAGGTCTGCCTCGAGCCCGTCGATAATCTCTTGCGGCGACTTCTGCTTCCATTCGTCAACGGTGGAAACGAGCGACTCGTCGTCAAGTTCGTCGCGGAGCAGGTCGATCAATTCATCCTTGTCTTTCAGCTTCAGCAGCTTGTTCGCAACATTGAACATGGCTTCAGTATTCATGCGGGCCTCCGAATCCGTGGAATTCCTGCTGGTTACTCGTATTGTGCCGCGACGGTCGGGATTCTCTCAGGCTTTTTCCTATATCGGG
>JAGRIN010000070.1 GCA_020443245.1 Pseudomonadales bacterium | reverse complement strand
GGGCGGAATCTTTTACGGCCTCGAGAAAGGTAAGTTCTTCTCTGACGATGTCGGCGCCAGTGCGCGCCTGTCGGCCATTCCGACCAGCGCCAGCGCTGATCTCTCAAACCTGCTTGCGTCCGGTAGCGATGTGTTCTCGCTGGGCTCGCTGGTCGACAGTTCAACGTTCTCGAGCGGATTCGGGTCGTTCTTTACCGGGTCCCTGACCGGCGCGATAAACTCCAACGCGAACGCCGGTGAAACCGCGGTTGCATCGAGTACGCGGTCCACTGCTGCATCCCAGCGTGACGATGAAGAAGAAGTTGCAGAAGTCGATGCGGCGGCGTTCCAGAACCTGAAGAACTACGACGAGAATCCGCAGGGCATCAAATTGCCCGAGGATCAGCGGTACGCGCTGGCTGGGCCGGGCGGGGTCTTCATGATCGTCGACCTGATGACGCCCTGGCGCGAAGATCTCGCGATGCCGCTCTACAACGTTGGGCTCGACCTGTACCCGACGTTGCGTACCGGCTTCCGTTCAGACGACGAATGCAGGGACACCTGGGTGCAACCCGTACTCGTCCACTTCGGCGACAGCGCAGGCGACTGACGATCAACGACCGGCGCTGCCGGGCGCTGCTTCCGCCTGCAATCGATCCAGCTTCGCGGCGAGTTCACCCGGTGATCCGGTTCCTCTCGCCAGCAGGTTGTAGAACACCGGTACGACGAACAGCGTCAGTGCGGTGGCCATCAATACACCGGAGAAGATCACGACGCCGAGTGTAATCCTGGATTCTGCCCCTGCGCCGGTGGCGAAGATAAGGGGTATGGATCCCATTACGGTCGATAGCGCCGTCATGAGCACCGGGCGGAGCCGCACCTCGGCTGCCTTCATCAATGCGTCCTCGAACTGGAGTCCCTCGTCACGCAACTGGTTGGCGAACTCGACGATGAGGATGCCGTTCTTCGTTGATATCCCGACAAGGATGATGAGTCCGATGTTACTGTAAATGTTCAGCGTGTCGCCGGTAATGTAGAGGCCGAGCAGGGCCCCGAACGTTGCGAGCGGCACCGTCATCATGATGACGAAGGGATGCACGAAGCTTTCGAACTGCGCGGCCAGTACGAGAAATACGACAAGCAAGGCGAGGACCAACGCGAACAGCAGTCCGCCTTCTGATTCCTTCAGCTCTCGCGATTCGCCCTTGTAGTCCACCTGCGCCGTCGCGGGCAACTCTTGTCGAACAACACCCTCGAGATAGGAAAGTGCCTCCCCGAGTTCGTAGCCCGGTGCGAGGTCTGCCGAGATTGTGATCGCCCGGAGCCGGTTATACCGGTTCAGTACACCGGCGTCGGCCATGTTGGTCACGCGCGTGAGATTGGAAAGGGGAATCAGCTTGTTGGTATCGCTGGATCGAACGTAGATGTTGGTGAGATCGCTCGCGGTCGCGCGCTGGTCCGGTCTCGCCTCGAGGATAACGTCGTATTCCTCGCCATTGTCGATGTAGGTAGTCACCTTGCGTTCGCTCATCATCGCTTGCAGGGTCCTCCCGATCGCCTGCACAGAAACCCCGAGGTCTGCGGCGCGCGTCTTGTCGACCTCGAGCAAGAGTTGCGGCTTGGTCTCCTTGTAGTCTGTCTGCACGCGGGTGAGTCCGGGGTTCTCCCGAATCTTGTCGAGCAGGATGTCGCGCCAGCCTGCCAGTTCCGCATAGGTGCTGCCACCCAGCACGAACTGGACCGGTTGGCCCCCGCCACCACGCTGGAGGCCGGAGCGCATGAACGGGAAAGCGCGAATACCCGGAATATCCTGCCACTTGCGGACGAGCGAATTCATCACCTCCTGGGTGGATTGAGACCGCTGCTCCCAGGGCACCATCGTGACCAGGCAGACGGCGCTGTTCACCGATTCGGCGCTGCCCCAGCCGGGCAGGAACACCAGGTATTTCATTACGTCGCCTGAGTCGACGAATGGCTGGATGGTCTGTTCGAGCTGGCGCAGTTGTCCTTGCATGAATTCGAAACTCGCACCTTCCGGTCCCTGGATGCGGGTGAAGAATACGCCCTGGTCCTCTAAAGGAGCGAACGCAGTGGGAACGGCGCGCAGTAAGCCCCACACGGAGAACCCGATGGCGACAACCGCCACGATGACAATCGCGGGCCGGGGGATGATGAAGCGCAGCGCATCGTGGTAGGCGTGTTGGAGCCAGTGGAACAGGTCATCCATCTTGCGCGTCAGCCAGCTTTCGTGCGCGTGGGTGGTGAGCAGTTTTGAACACATCATTGCGGTGAGTGACAGGGCGAGAACACTGGAGAAGATCACCGCGGTACCAATTGTCACGGCGAGTTCCGCAAAGATGATGCCCACGACACCGTCGAGAAAGGCGATCGGCACGAACACGGCAATCAGCACTGCGGTCGTCGCAATTACGGCGAACGCGACCTGCCTCGAACCGTGGAAGGCGGCAAGTAACGGCGGCTCGCCTTCCTCGACGCGTCGCTGGATGTTCTCGAGCACGACAATCGAATCGTCGACCACGAGGCCAATCGCGAGGACAAGTCCGAGTAGCGTAATCAGGTTTACCGAGTAGCCGAAAGCGGCGAGCCCGATGAATGACGATATCAGGCAGACGGGAATCGTGACCGCAGGGATGATCATCGCCCGGATCGTTCCGAGGAACACATAGATCACCAGACTCACCAGTACCATGGTCAGCGCAAGCGTCTTGTATACCGAGTCGATGGCGTTCTCGATGAAGACCGAGTCGTCCGAACTGGCGATGAGGTTCATGCCTTCAGGCAGTGACGCGTTGATCTCGGCCGCCTTTTGGTTGGTGGCGCGAAGGACCTCCAACGTGTTGGCTGTGGATTGCTTGACGATCCCGAGGCCGACCGTGGGTACGGCGTTGCCGCGAAACTCGTTGCGATAGCTGGTAGGGCCGACCTCGACGCGTGCGATATCGCCGAGGCGAACGAGTTGTCCGTCAGCACCTTTGGCAATGGTCAGGTTGCGGAAGTCGGTTGCCGTTTCATAAGAACGTTTCACCCGCACGGTGAATTCGCGTTCGACCGAGTCGATGCGTCCGGCCGGCAGTTCTACGTTCTGTTTGCGCAGCGCATCTTCAATATCCAGCACCGTCAGCCCACGCGCGGCCAGTGCGATTCGGTCCAGCCAGATGCGCATCGAATAGCGGCCTGCGCCGCTGGTGCTGACGCTCGCCACACCGTCGATGGTGGTGAACTGGTCGACGAGATACCGGTCGGCATAGTCGGTGAGCGCCATGCTGTCCATGTTCGGGCTCGTGAGCGAGAACCACTGGATGGGCCGGGCATCGCTGTCGGCCTTTGCAATCTGTGGCGGTTCGGCGTCCTCTGGCAGCCGATCGCTGACGCGCCCCACCCGATCACGAATATCGTTTGCAGCCTGGTCGATGTCGCGATCGAGATTGAACTCGACCGAGATACGCGAGGAGCCATCGACGCTCGACGAGGTGATCGCTTCCACGCCTTCGATGCCGCTGATCTGGTCCTCTACTATCTGCGTAACGCGCGTTTCGATGACCTGGGCGGAAGCGCCGGGATAGTTGATGCTGACCGAAACGATGGGTGGACTCGTGTCCGGGTACTCGCGCAACGGCAAGTCCCTGAACGCGAGAATGCCGAAGGCACACAACATCAGGCTGATCACGGTCGCGAAGACGGGACGCTTTACCGAGATATCGGAGATGACCATGTTTTTTAACCCCCGCGGACTTGTACCGGGCTACCGGGCCTTATCTTGATGACACCCTGGGTAATGACTTCCTGTCCTGCCGAGATTCCTTTGATGATCTCGACGATGCCGGGTTGCCTGCGCCCGACCTCGACGGCGACCTGCTCGGCGGTGCCCTTGTCACTGACGGTGTAGACGTAGTGCCTGTCCTGGATCGGAATGATCGCGCTTTCCGGTACCACCAGCGCGTTGTCGCGCTCGAGGATCAGGTCGACAGTCAGGAGCATTCCCGGGCGCAGCAGCGCCTTGTCGTTGTTGATGTGCGCGCGCACTCTGACTGTTCTTGTGACAGGGTCGACCCGTGAGTCGATCGTGTTGACGCTGCCGACGAACTCGGTGTCCGGGTACGCCACGCTTTTCGCAATCACTTCCTGCCCGGGCTTGATCTTCCGCAAGTGGTTTTCCGGGATGTCGAAATCGAGCTTGATGATGCTGACGTCGTCCAGTGTGGTTACAGGCGTCGTGGGGGTCAGCAGCGTTCCCTGACTGACTTTCCTGAATCCCAATACCCCACTGAAGGGCGCGCGAATGAGCCGGTCATCCAGCCTTGCCACGATAGCCTCGAGGCGTGCGTTGGCGGTTTGCATCCGGACGCGTTCGGTGTCGAGTTGAGTCTCGGAAGCGAGCTTCTGGTCGATGAGGTTCCTGACGCGATTGAACTGTCGCGTGGCTTCCTCGGAGGTCGCCTGGGCCTCGCTGAGTTGAGCCGTTTCTTCCGCGTTGGTCAGCTCGACGAGGATGTCCCCGCGTTCGACATACATGCCGTCATCGAAGTTGACCTTGCGGACGGTCTCCGTGACTTTGGGCGTCAGCAGTACGGACTCGTTTGCCGCTGCGGTGCCGATAGATTCGATCTTGTCGATGATCGTTTTGATCTCCGCCCTGGCCGTTACCACGGTCGTCGGTCCGCTGTCCCATCCGCCGCCGCCGGCACGGGCGCTGCTTTTGATGTAGGTATTGGCGGTGACGCCGCCAATGACGGCGATAACAACGACAAAGATCGTGAGCAGGGGGTGTCGTTTGATCAGGTTCAAACCTGTACCTCAGTGAAAGCGGGACGTTCGAAGCCGAACGGGCCATTATAGAAGCAAATCTCAAGGATTAACCAGATTGCTCTCGTGAAGTCGTGGCAAGGCCTGGCCCTGCCATGTGAAGGCGACCCGCTCGACGAACTGGTCTTTGGGCAGGCGCTCCCACAGCGCCGCCAGCGTCTCGCGCTGGCCTGGAATCACGAGCGATGGTGCGAGTTCCGAGAAAGGACAGAGCACGAACGCGTTGCGGGTAATCTCGTCACGGGGGAGCGATTGGCCTCCGTGCTCGCCCAACAGTTCGTCGTAGGTGAGAATATCGATGTCGAGTCGTCTCGACGAGAACTTCGTGCATGGCTCAACGCGGCCATAGTCGCGTTCGAGCTGCTTGATGTCCCTCGCGAGTTGCCGGACACCGAGGCGCGTCTCGACCTTCACGACCAGGTTCAGGAACGGTGCACCGCGGAAGCCGACCGCCTCGGTTCGGTAGACGCTCGAGATAGCGAGCAGCGAATAGCGAAGCGAGATTTCGGACAAGCCGGCGCTGATATGGGGGGCCGGGTCGATGTTGCTGCCAATGCCGAGATACGCCGTGTGCATCAGGCGCTCCGCTCAATCGATACGGCGACCGTCCGCGCGTTGGGCACCGCGGCCGGCTTCGCAACCTTTACCCGGACACCCTCGACGTCAAAATCTGCGAGAACCATCGTCGCGATCCGCTCGGCGAGTGTTTCGACGAGCTGGTATCGACTCTCCTCGACAAGCGCGGTGACCGCACGAGCGATGTCGCCATAAGAAACTGTGTCGCCGAGATTGTCGCTTTGCGCGGCGGCGGTAATATCGACGGACAGTTCCAGGTCGATGACGACAGGTTGCCGGTTGTTTCTCTCGTGCTCGTGTACGCCGATGATGGTGTCGACTTCGAGGCCTTCGATGAGGATGCTATCCACGATCGATTTCCGTCATGGGCCAGCGAGGGTGAACGGAAATAGCGAGCGATTCGGTTTGCCCGATTCGCAAGCGCTCGTAGCCGGCATACGCGATCATGGCGCCATTGTCGGTGCAGAGCTTGAGTTCGGGATAATAGATCTTGCACCCCATTTCTCTCGTTAGTTCGTCGAGTGCGCCGCGGAGCACAAGGTTGGCGCTGACGCCGCCTGCGATGACCATCGAATCCAGCCCCGTGTGCTCGAACGCCCGGCGGCACTTGATGCGGATCGTGTCGGCAACTGCGAGTTCGAACGCGCAGGCGATGTCTGCCTTGTCCTGCTCCGTCGCCGGCTCCAGGTCGTGCAGTGCGTTCATGGTGTAAGTCTTGAGGCCCGAGAAGCTGAACTCGAAGCCCGGCCGATCGGTCATGGGGCGCGGGAAACGGAACCGGTTCGGGTCGCCTTGCTTTGCGAGTCGCGCAATGGCGGGGCCGCCGGGATAACCGAGGCCCAACATTTTGGCGACTTTGTCGAAGGCCTCACCGGCGGCATCGTCCAGGGACTCGCCAAGGATTTCGTATCGTCCGAGCGCCTCGGTAGCGAGCAGTTGGGTGTGCCCGCCGGACACCAGGAGGGCGAGAAAGGGATATTCGGGCTTGTCGCTCCCCAGCATGGGTGCCAGCAGGTGGCCTTCCATGTGATGGATGCCGATGGCGGGAACCTTCCATGCAAAGGCAAGCGACTTGGCGATGCTTGCGCCGACCATGAGTGCGCCGACGAGTCCCGGTCCTGCCGTGTAGGCGATGGCGTCGATGTCGGCGGGCGACGAGCCGCTTTGCGCCAGCGCCTCGTCGATCATGGGCAGGGTCTTGCGGATGTGGTCGCGGGAGGCCAGCTCCGGTACCACGCCACCGTACTGCGCGTGCAGCGGTACCTGGCTGTAGAGCAGGTCTGCCATCAGCCCGGCGTCGCTGTCATAGACGGCGACACCGGTTTCATCGCAGGAGGTTTCAATGCCGAGCACGCGGGTGGACATGTTCCGGGCCTACCTTCCCGAATCTCGCGAAAGGGGCGTATGTTACTGATTTTGGGACCAAAAATCCGCCCCATCGGATGTGAAATCGAGTCAATGGACCTTTGCATTCGACTCATGTTGCGGCTAGAATGCACGGCCCGTAGAAAGCGGAGTCAATTTTTTACAGGATTTCTATGCCAAACGTTAAAGTAAAGGAAAACGAACCGTTTGACGTCGCGCTGCGTCGATTCAAGCGTTCTTGCGAGAAGGCCGGTATTCTGGCCGAGGTGCGTCGTCGTGAATTCTACGAGAAGCCGACGGCAGTCCGTAAGCGCAAGGCCGCTGCCGCCGTTAAGCGTCACGCCAAGAAAGTGCAGCGCGAGTCGCGCCGCATGGAGCGCCTCTACTAATCTCCCTCCTTTCCCGCCGGCGAAAGCGAAAAAGCAATGTCCTCCGAGATCAAATCGCGCATCGACAATGACGTGAAGGATGCGATGCGCGCGCGCGACAAGCAACGCCTCGGCACCCTTCGTCTCATTACCGCGGAATTAAAGCGCGTTGAGGTCGACGAGCGTATCGAACTCGATGATACCCGCGTGCTGGCGATCCTCGACAAGATGTCCAAACAGCGCAAGGATTCTCTCGCGCAGTATGAACAGGCCGGCCGACAGGACCTTGCAGACCAGGAGTCGTTCGAACTCGATGTCATCAAGGAATACATGCCGTCGGCGATGAGCGAAGCGGAACTGGAAGCGGCAGTCGCGGGCGCCATCGCCAGTACGGGCGCTTCCACCATGAAGGACATGGGCCAGGTAATGGCTGCGCTTCGGCCGGCTGTCCAGGGTCGCGCAGATATGGGCGCGGTCTCGAACCTCGTCAAGCAGCGCCTCTCGGGCGCCTGATCGGCCTACTCCAGGGCGACGGGTTCCGCCCTCGCATCGCGCGGTGGATCGATCCCGAGCAGTGATGTGACTGTCGGCGCAACCTGGAGTTGACTGACATTGTCGATCTTCTTGCCCGCGCTGACACCTCGACCCATCGCGAAGAAAATGCCCCCCATATCGGCCAGCGTTGGATCGTATCCATGCGCGCCGCTCCGCCAACCCATGATGCTGCTCGCGATCCCAATCAACCTGGAGCGCAGCGACTCGCTACGCGACAGGGTATACGGTGGCTCGGTCGTGACCACGACGTCTCCGGTTCGGCCGGGAAATCGGAGTTCAGCCGGTATCGCTTCGCCTTCGAAGGCCCGGACGTGCGGTGCCGCGTCCAGGATCTGCATGAGTTTCGGCTCGTCGTCGGCGTTATCGATGAAGAGATGCTGGACGGCATTTCCACCGAACACGCGTACACCGAGGCCGGCGTCCTCGATTGCCGACTTGATCTCGACTGACTCGTTTACTTCTGTCATGCCGTGGTCGCTGACCAGCAGCAGTGTGGTCGAGGGCCAGAGTTGTCGTTCATCGATCGCCTGCATCAACGTCTGGAGATTGCGATCCTGCCCTGCGATCGCCTCGTTCACGTCCGGGTGATCGGGACCCTTGATGTGCGCCGTCCCGTCGGCCCCTGACCAGTAGGACATAATGAGTCCCGGCCGGTCGGCCGGCGGCAGGTCTATCCACGCGATGATCTGCGCCACCTTGTCAGCCTCGTCGCGATACGCATCGAACGGCGCAATTCGATAGTGCTGGCCCTGGCCGTGCCAATCGGTTTCGGAGCCCACCCAGAAATACGTTGCGGCCTTCACTCCCTGGCGTTCGGCCGTGATCCAGACCGGCTCGGCGGCGATCCAGTCGGCCTCGGGACTGTAGGAATACTTGCCCTTCTTGCGATCGAAAAAATTGTTGTCGAGGATCCCGTGAACGGACGGCGGGGCTCCGGTTGCCAGTGATACGTGCCCCGGAAAAGTTGCGGAAGGATAGACGGGCGTGAGCCGGCCGGCACGAATCCCTTCGGCCTCCATGCGTTGCAGTCCCGGATAGTCGCCGCGGTCGGGAAAGTCGTGGCGCATGCCATCCCATGAGAGCAGTATGACGAGCGGTGAATCGGCGTGGGCGCCGCCGCAGAGGATGACGAGAAGAATGACAAAGAGACGCTTCATACCAGGGCTCCTGTTGCTTCACCGGTTCTATAACGCATCCATCCGGTACATGCCAGCGTCGTTCTGCATTAATATCGTGGCGAACGTCTCCCTGCGTGGCACGCATTGATCCCGAACGATTTCATCGACGAACTCCTGGCGCGAACCGACATTGTCGAAGTCGTGGGAGAGCGCGTGAACCTGAAAAAGCAGGGCCAGAATTACCAGGGCCTGTGTCCGTTCCACAATGAGAAGTCGCCTTCGTTCAGCGTGAGCCAGGACAAGCAGTTCTACTACTGCTTCGGCTGCCAGGCGTCCGGCAACGCGCTCAAGTTCCTGATGGAGTTCGATCGCGTCGACTTCGTCGGTGCCGTCGAGCGGCTCGCCGGTCGACTCGGTATCGAAGTGCCGCGAACGGAGTCCACCCCCGAGTCTGCCGAGCGCACGAGCCACCGCAAGTCGATGTACGACGTCCTCGAGCAATCTGCCGGGTTTTTCAAGGAACAGCTTCGTACCCACAGTACGCGCCAGCGCGCGATCGATTACCTGAAGTCTCGTGGCCTTTCCGGCGAGATCGCACGAGACTTCGGGCTGGGTTACGCGCCTCCTGGCTGGGACAACCTGCTGAAGGCCGTGGCCAGGACGAATCATGAACGCGAGCTGCTCATCGATTCCGGGATGGTCATCGACAACGAGGAAGAGGGCAAAACCTACGACCGCTTCCGGGATCGTGTGATTTTCCCCATCCGCGACATCCGGGGCCGGGTGATAGCCTTCGGCGGTCGCGTGATCGGTGACGGCAAGCCGAAGTACCTGAATTCCCCCGAGACCGAGGTTTTCCACAAGGGTCGTGAACTCTACGGTCTTCATGAGGCGAGGCGACGTAATCGAAAGCTCACGCAGCTCATGGTCGTGGAGGGTTACATGGATGTGGTTGCACTGGCGCAGCACGGCATCGACTTCGCGGTTGCGACCCTCGGTACAGCGACCACAGAAGATCACCTCGAGCGGATGTATCGCCTTGTCTCCCGCCTCGTGTTCTCGTTCGACGGCGACGAGGCGGGACGCAACGCCGGGTGGAAGGCGCTTCTTGCCGCGCTTCCCCTGATGCGCGACGGGCGCAGCGCCCGGTTTTTGTTCCTGCCTGATGGTGAGGACCCTGACACGCTGGTCCGCAAGGAAGGCAAGGACAAGCTCGAATTGCGCATCGAGCGGGCGCAGCACTTGCCGGATTTCTTCTTCGAGAAGCTTTCGCGGGAAGTGGAGGTCGAGACGATCGACGGCAAGGCCGCGCTGGCCAAGACAGCGATGCCGCTCATTCAGGAAATTCCTGAAGGGGTATTCAAGCAGTTGATGATCGACCGGCTTTCCTCGATCACGGGGCTTGGCGTCGAGCGCCTGGTTTCTGCGTACCAGCATTCCGCGCCGCCGCCCAGGCCGGTACCGCCCGCCAATGCCCCGCTGACGGCCACGCCAGCCTCCGCCCCGCGCTCGCGGACCAGCAGCGAGTTGGTCAAATCCGGCGTGGGAATCCTGCTACAGGCGCCGGAGACCGCACACCAATTCGATGAATCGATCTATGAAAAGCTGTTCGACGTGCCGGAGTTCGGGCTGTTTTCATCAGTCGTCAGGACGATCACGCGGGAGCAGATCACGGCGCCAGCGGTGCTGCTTGCCGCCTTCCAGGGCGCCGATGAATTCGACCTGCTGTGTCGTCTCGCGGAGCAGGAGCAGCTCCTTCATCCGGAGGATCTGCCTGCGGAATTTGCCGGAATTGTCCACACGCTGCTTCACCGGATAGAAGCCAAGTCAAAACAAGCGCTTAGGCAGGAGCTTCTCGCCAAGCCGTTCGGGGAACTTTCCCAGGCCGAAAAGGATC
>JAGRIN010000069.1:8872-10797 GCA_020443245.1 Pseudomonadales bacterium | reverse complement strand
ATCCAGCTCGAGACGCTGGAGAAACGACTCAAGGACGCGGACATTTGCCTGCAGTTCGACAAGGACGCGCTCGACTTCCTCGTCGAGGTCGGTTACGACCCGGTGTATGGCGCTCGCCCGCTGAAACGGGCGATCCAGCGGTACGTGGAGAACCCGCTTGCGCAGGCGATTCTTTCGGGTCAGTACAAGTCCGGGGACAAGGTGGTCATGCGGCGAGAGGGTGACCATCTCGCCGCGGCGGCCTGAACACGCGGCGTAGCCGCTGTCCGGGCTTGAAATACTGTACATAAGACCAGTATTCTGGTACTGTACAGAAATCCAGTAGCGGAGGTTATGAGAAATGGCCCCTGTAACTCAGGCAGCAACCCAAACATTCAGCCGTTCGGCGGCCTCTGCAGCGTCCCGAGGGGTGATGCAGGTGACGGGAACGGCAGCAGGCAGGGAAGTCGCCCGTGAGGCGGATCATGCCAGGCTGGCGATGGAGGCGGCACGCAAGATGTCACGGCTTCGCCGGAAGAGCCAGAAGGAAAAGACCGGTCACGTCGTTTGCCATCACCTGCTGTGCCTGCTGAACCCTGAAGCTGACGTCCCGGCGCGCAAGAAGCTGCCTGCGGCCGAAACCCTGCAGGCTGCCCGTGAAGTGGAGTTGCCGCGGTCCGACGACCGCCAGATCTCGCTAGGCTTCTAGAGGGTTCTAGAGGTTTTAGAGGGGTTTGGAGGGCTACGGCGCGTTCAGGGCGCCGCCGGCGTCATCAGTCGTACCAGATGTTGACGCGTCGGAGCCATGGCAGATCCTTGCCGAGTTGCATGAGTTCGGCTTCAAGCTGTCCGTGTTCAGGCGGCGTACCGTGCCGGGCGAGGAACACTTCGACATTCACGCCGTGGTTCAGGTAGTGCAGGATCAATTTCTGTATGTCGGCCGGGTTGATGCGATCTTTCCATGCCTCGATCAACGCGCCCCGAACCTCTCGTCGCAGCGGCAGCATTTCCGAGGGCGCCTGCCGCGGTTCGACGATTTCGTCGTCTTCGGCATCGATATGGACGATCACGTCGTTGATCTCCTCGAAATCGTCGAGAAGCTGCCGTGAAACCCATTCGCCGATGTGGTGGCCCTCCGAGACACTGATGCGAGACTCGACCTGCAGGTGAATGTCGACGAGGACGTCCGGTCCCATTCGCCTGGTCCGGATACTGTGCACGCCGCGCACACCCTCGACGCCCTGGATCGCTTTCTGCAACTCCTCGACATAGGTTTCCGACTGAGCGGTGTCGACCAACTCGAGGATACTGTGACGGGCGAGGTCGTAGCCGATCTTGCCGATCATCAGGGCAACACCGATTGCCGCCACCATTTCGAGCCACAGCAGGCCGAACATCGCGCCACCGACACCCACGAACACGATGACAGACGACAACGAGTCCGAGCGGTGGTGCCATGCGTTGGCAATGAGCAACTTGGAACGCGTGCGCTCGCCGAGCTTGCGCGTAATCTGGTACAGCCACTCCTTGCCGAGGACGCTGACGGCGGCTGCAACCAGGGCGGGCCAGCTTGGAACGTGCGCTTCGCTGATGTCCATCAAGCGCAACACGTTGTCGTAGATGAGCCACGCGGCGACGGCGATCAGCAATCCGCCGAGCAGGAAGGTACCGAAAGTTTCGAAGCGCGCGTGGCCATAAGGATGATCCTCGTCCGGCTCCATCACGCCGATGCGGTTGAAGAACCACACCATGATGTCTGTCGCAAGGTCACTGAGCGAATGGATGCCGTCGGCGACCAGTGCCCAGGAATTGGCAAGCAGCCCCACCAGTATCTTCAACCCGCCGAGGCCGAGATCGACGATACCGCTCAGCACGAGGAGTTGGCGGGTCTCGGTGTTATCTCGCAGCACGCGACATGAGATAATCGTTTTTCATGCCACTCATTA
>JAGRIN010000069.1:0-8837 GCA_020443245.1 Pseudomonadales bacterium | reverse complement strand
TTGTGTCATCGGGGCCGGTGCCGTGGGGCTCGCCATCGGGCGTGCGCTCGCATTGCGGGGCCGCGAGGTTGTCGTCGTCGACGCGGAACAACACTTCGGCCAGGGCGTCAGCAGCCGGAACAGCGAAGTCATTCATGCTGGCATCTACTATCCCGAAGGTTCGCTCAAAGCCAGGTTCTGTGTTGAAGGCAAACACAAACTCTACGAGTATTGTGTCTCGCACCATGTCAGTCATGCCCGTTGTGGCAAGCTGATCGTGGCAACCGAGGAGCAAGAGGAGGAGACCCTGGAAGGTATCCTCGCGAAGGCCCGCGCGAACGGTGTCATGGACCTCGAGTATTGGTCCGGCCCCCGACTGGCGCGTGAAGAACCTCGGGTGCGCGCGACCCGGGCGCTGTTCTCGCCCTCTACCGGAATCGTCAGCAGCCATGAACTCATGCAATCTTACCTGGCAGACATCGAGGACCGGGGCGGCGTGTTCGTTGGCGGAACCCGCGTTGTCGCGATTCACCGTGAGGGCGCTGCGTTCGTCGTCGAGAGCGAGGTGCATGGCGAGGCTTATCGTTTCAATGCGGGCGTGGTCGTCAATTCAGCGGGGCTGGGCGCACAGGCCGTCGCGCGGGCTTGCTCATTTCTCGACCCGGCTGCGGTACCTCCTTTGTACTTTTGTCGCGGCAACTACTTCGTGCTTGAAGGTGCGTCACCGTTCCGGCACTTGATCTATCCGGTGCCGGAAAAGAGCGGGGCAGGGCTTGGCATCCATGCAACGATCGACCTCGGCGGACAGGCACGCTTCGGGCCGGACGTCGAATACGTGGAGGATGAAGATTATGTTGTCTCATCGGCTCGCCTGCCGGACTACTACGACGCGGTGCGCCGGTACTTTCCGAGTCTTGCCGATGGCGCACTCCATCCGGGATATGTCGGAATCAGGCCCAAGCTCCAGGGGCCGGACGATGCGCCATGGGACTTCGTGGTCCAGGACGCGACGACCCACGGCGTACCGGGCCTCGTCCAGCTCTTCGGGATCGAGTCTCCGGGTTTGACTTCGTCTCTCGCCATCGCGGATTATGTCGTGGAATGCTTGACCCTGTAGTGGCCTGAAGGCCTATTGTCCGCTGCATGACTACCCACGCAGACCATCATCACCACGATCACCATCATGATCACGCGGTTTTCGAGTTCGAGAGCGTCAATACGAGCTTTATCATCGCTGTCGCCGTGAATCTGGGATTTACCGTGCTTGAGGCCGTCTACGGCATCATTACGGATTCCGTGAGCCTGCTCGGCGACGCCGGACACAACCTGTCGGACGTACTCGGGCTGCTCCTCGCGTGGGGAGCCTCCTATCTCGCAACACAACAGACCAGCGCGAGTTACAGCTACGGTTACCGGAAGTCGACCGTGCTTGCGGCGGTCATCAATGCCGTCATCCTGATCCTGACTGCCGGGTACATTGCGTTCGAGTCGGTCGAACGTCTTCTCACGCCGACACCTATTGCCGAGTTTGAAGTTATGGTCGTGGCGGGTATCGGTATATTCGTGAACGCCGGGACGGCACTGCTGTTCATGAAGGGCAGCAGCCATGACCTCAACCTGCGTGGGGCATTTCTTCACCTTGCCTATGACGCGGCGATTTCCGCCGGCGTCGTTGTCGGCGCATTCATCATCCTGGTGACGGGGATGAACTGGATCGATCCACTACTTGGCCTTGGTATTGTCGCGGTGATACTCCTTGGCACCTGGGGTCTCCTGCGAGATTCGGTCAACATGATCATTGATGCCGTGCCACATGGCATCGAGCTTGAAGAAGTCCGCGCCTTCCTTGAAGAGCAGGAAGGCGTTACCGGCATTCACGATCTTCACGTCTGGGCGATGAGCACTCGGGAAACCTGCCTCACTGCCCATCTCGTGATGCCGGAGACGAGCCTGTGGTCGGACCCCGAAGGGTACAGCCGGATCAGCGACGAGCTCGAACACCGCTTCAACATCCAACATGTCACGCTCCAGGTCGAACGGGATCACGACACAGCCTGCGCTACCGACTGCGACTAGAAAAAGAGGAACAAGACACGATGCCGCGACTTGAGGACCTGATGAAAAAGAGTGTTGCCGATGCGCCGATCGAGCCGATCAGGCTCGATGAACCTGTTCCGCTGGAGGCATTGCATACGCCGGCACTCGTGATCGACCTCGATGTGTTCGAAAGAAACCTCGACAGGATGCAGGCGCATCTCGACCAGCACGGTATCGGCCTGCGCGCCCACACCAAGATGCACAAGTGCCCGATCATTGCGCGTGAACAACTGAAGCGAGGGGCGATCGGTGTGTGTGCTGCAAAGGTCAGCGAAGCGGAGATCATGTTCGCAGGCGGCATCAGCGACATCCTGATTACATCGCCGGTTTCGACGCCCGAGAAGATCACGCGAGTCATCGAACTTGCCGTGCTCGATCCTGAACTTTCAATCGTCGTTGACGATATTGGTACCGCCGACCGGTTCGAGGCGGCGGCTGCGCGTGCAGGAATAGAACTCAAGGTTGTCATTGACCTGGACCCCGGAATGGGTCGCACAGGCATCGAACCCGGTGAACCCGCCCTTGCGCTCGGCCGACATTTGATCGAGTCATGCCCGCACCTGATATTTTCCGGATTGCAGATGTATGTCGGCAACTGTATGCACATCGCCGGGTTCGATGCGCGCAGGAGCAAGTACGCGCACCTGATGGCCAAGGGTGCGGAGACGAAGCGGATGTTCGAGGATGCCGGTATCCCCGTTCCTGTTTTCACGGGCGGCGGTACCGGTACTTACGACATCGAGCCGGGCCTCGGGATTCTTACAGAACTGCAGGCAGGCTCGTATGCGTTCATGGATATCGAGTATCGAGACATCGGCGGACAGTCCGGGGAAGTGTTCGATGACTTCGAGCCGTCGCTCTTTGTGCTCGTCTCGGCAATCAGCAAACCTCAGTCGAGATTGATCACCGTAGATGCGGGGTTCAAGTCGCTCGCCTCCGACAAGGACGCACCCCAGTTTCGTGATGTTGAGGGCGTCGTGTGGCACTGGGGCGGTGATGAACACGGCATCATCCAACTCAATAATCCTTCTCGCGTTCTTGGACTTGGCGACAAGCTGGAAGTGATCACACCGCACTGTGACCCCACAGTAAACCTGCACGACTTCTACTATCCCTATCGCAACGGTGTCGTCGAGGCGCTCTGGCCCGTGTCGGCTCGTGGCCGGTCCCAGTAGCGATGACGGATGCGCCGTGGTTCGAGGACTTCGAAGTCGGTAACGAATACAGTGACGTACCTTCTGTTACATTGACCGAAGGGCACGCGGCGATTCACCAGGCGATCTTTGGCGACAGATTGCCGCTCACGCTCGACCGGCCCCTTTGCCGCCGAGTGACCGGAGAGGATCGACTGCTCGCAAACCCTTCGATGGTGTGCAACTTTGCGATCGGGCAGACCACGATCCCGTCCCAACGCGTTATGGGCAACCTCTTCTATCGCGGCCTCGTGTTGCGCCAGCCTGTTTTCATTGGAGATACGCTCACCACGCGAACAAAGGTTGTAGCGCTTCGCCAGAACAAGGCGAGGGAGGGGCGCGCCGCGTCGGGAATGGTTGCGCTCGAAATGCATGTCACCAACCAGGCGGGCGATACGGTGTTGTTCTTCTGGCGA
The DNA here is from genome assembly GCA_020443245.1 of Pseudomonadales bacterium. Lineage (GTDB taxonomy): Bacteria > Pseudomonadota > Gammaproteobacteria > Pseudomonadales > Azotimanducaceae > JANQJA01. Next base: position 5,152 of record JAGRIN010000069.1, on the reverse strand, counting down.
TGTCCCATGATTCCATGCCGCGACCCTGCGGCGCAGACGGGCAGGAACGACGACTTTGACATGATGCCCTCGGAAGTCTCGCTGGACGCACTGCGGGCGGCTGTACCGCGGTGGCAGGTCGATCCGGCACCAGCGATCGGCAACGGCGACCGTATGCGAGTCGAGGCGAGGGATACGGTGACGCTTGCGCCGGAACTCGTGCGGCTGACCGGCAACCTTGCGATGACCCACACTGACGCCGCGCGCAGCGTCTACGGCAAGCGACTCGTCTATGGCGGGCACACGATCTCGATCGCGGCCGCGCAATTGTCTCGCGCCGTTCCCGGGATGGTGACGATATTGGGCTGGTATCACTGTGATCACGTTGCGCCGGTGTTCGAGGAAGACATCCTGCGCTCGGAGGTCATCCTGGAGTCGATCCACGAAGCAGGGCCAGGGACAATCGGTGTCGTGCACGTCGAGACGTTCGCGGATCGCGGCCCGGAATCGCCTGCCGCGGCCTCCGGGAATGATATCAAGGTGCTGGACTGGCGCCTTGCCATACTCATGGCGCTGGATGGGGAGAATCCAAAATGAAGGGTATCCTGGATGGGCTCAGCGTCGTGGAGGGTTCGGCTTTTGTCGCGGCCCCGCTCGGTGGCATGACGCTCGCTCAACTTGGCGCGGACGTGATTCGCTTCGATCCGATCGGTGGTGGACTGGATTACCATCGCTGGCCCGTCACTGACAACGGAGAAAGCTTGTTCTGGGCCGGACTCAACAAGGGCAAGCGATCCATTCAGGTCGACATTCGCAGGCCGGCAGGGCAGGAATTGCTGACCGCGCTGATCACGCGCCGTGGAGAGAACAGCGGGCTGTTTCTCACGAATTTTCCAGCGCGAGGCTGGCTCGACTACGACACCTTGAGAAAACGGCGCGAGGACCTGGTGTACGTGAATATCCTGGGCGATCGCCACGGTGGAACCGCCGTCGATTACACGGTCAACTGCGCGGTGGGATTTGCTGACGCGACGGGCAAGCCCGGCGACCCCGAGCCGACCAATGCGCTGCTGCCCGCGTGGGACAACATCACCGGTCAGATGGCCGCAGTGTCTATCCTCGCTGCCGAGCGCCATCGTCGACTGACTGGCGAAGGCCAACTTGTCAAACTGGCGCTGAAGGACGTCGCGCTCGCTACCGCGGGACACCTTGGAAACATCGCCGAAGTCATGGTGAACAACGTTGACCGAAAGCGTTATGGCAACTATCTCTATGGGGGTTTCGGACGCGATTTCACGACCAGGGACAAAAGGCGTGTCATGGTCGTCGGACTCACCGGTCGCCAATGGCAAAGTATCGTCAAGGCGAGTGGTACGGCTGCGGAGATGGACGTGCTGGCGGCCCGTACAGGCGCTGACCTCGGCCTTGAAGGGCAGCGGTTTGCGCATCGGGTAGAGATCGCGGGAATCCTTGAGCCCTGGTTCCGTGGCCTCGATTACGCCGATGTCTCGGCGGCGCTTGACGCCGAAGGCGCATGCTATGGGCCGTACCAGACTTTTCGACAGATGGTCCGGGAGGATCCGGACTGCTCCGAAGACAATCCGTTGTTCGCCTTCGTTGACCAGCCAGGTATTGGACGCTATCTCGCACCGGGTTCACCCATACGCTTCGGTGGTTCGGCCAATCTCGTCCCCATGCCCGCGCCTCGCCTGGGCGAGCACACGGACCAGATACTTGCCGAGGAGCTCGGTCTCTCGGCGACCGAGATTGGCAAGCTCCACGACGACGATGTCGTGGCCGGGGTCGGTTCTTGAATTCTCTTTGAAATTCAAGGTTTTGTGGTAGAGTAGCCAAAACCGGAACGGGAGATAGAAGCGGTGCTTGAATTGGTTCAGGCTGGCGGCTGGTTGATGTTCCCGATCATCCTCTGCTCCATCATTGCAGCGGCCATCTGCGTAGAGAGATCCTGGACGCTCCGCACCAGCCAGATCGTGCCGAAACACTTGTTGGCGCAGGTCTGGAACTGGATCAAGAACAACGATATGGATGCGCGAAGGCTGCGAGAACTTCGCCAGGGCTCTCCGCTCGGCGAGATATTGGCCGCCGGGATCGCCAACAACCGGCGTGGCCGGGAACAGATGAAGGAAGCAATCGAGGAAGCGGCCGGCCATGTCGTTCATGACCTGGAACGCTATCTCAACACGCTCGGTACGATCGCTGCCGTGACACCGCTGCTCGGATTGCTCGGCACAGTCATCGGCATGATCAAGGTGTTCAGCGCGATCAGTCTCGAGGGCACCGGCAACGCGCAGGTGTTGGCCGGTGGCATCTCCCAGGCGCTCATCACGACCGCCGCGGGGTTGACGATCGCGATTCCGGCACTGTTTTTCTACCGCTTCTTTCAGCGAAGGGTCGATGAACTCGTCATCAGCATGGAACAGGAAGCGATCAAGCTGGTCGAAGTCCTCAACAATGATCGTCCGGACCGTGCGGACAACACACGCTCGCCCAAGCCGGAGATCGCGCAGGTCGCGAGCCGGTAACCAGTCGTGAAGTTCGCACGCAGGGCAAAAACAGAAGTCGAATTGAACCTGACGCCACTGATTGACGTCGTTTTTCTCCTGCTCATCTTCTTTATGGTATCGACAACGTTCACCAAAGAGACGCACCTGTCGATCGACTTGCCGGAGGCGTCCGGCGAGGCGACACACATCAGTGACCAGCAGATTGAGATCACGGTCACCAAGTCCGGGGACTATGCGATCAACGGCGTGGCACTCGTCAACAACAAACTCACCACGTTGAAATCGGCGCTGGAGAAAGTCTCCGGCGGCAAGACGAATCAGCCGCTTATCATCACTGCAGATTCTGCGACCCCGCACCAGTCCGTCGTGACTGCCATGGACGCGGCCGGGCAACTCGGATTTGTCCAGCTCAGCATCACGACCCGTAATGCAGAACCCGAAGAGTAAGACCCGAAGCGGCGACGTCGCTGTCTATGCGCGACTGCTCCGCTATGTCGTGCCGTATTGGGGTGCGTTTCTTCTCAGCATCGTGGGATTCATACTCTATTCGCTTTCAAACGTCGGGTTTATCCAATTGGTCGGATACATCGTCGATTCCCTCGGCGGCGCGGACTCGATGCTGCATTCCAACGTTGCACCCCTGGTCAAGGACTGGCTGGGCGATGCTGCATCGACCAACCGCATATTCATTCCGGCGATGATCGTGGTGATCGTGCTGGCCCGCGGCATCGGCACATTCATGGGGAATTACTTCGTCAGCCTGATCGGCACGAGCCTCGTCCATACACTGCGTTGCGAACTGTTTGACCAGCTTCTTCGTCTGCCAAGCCGCTTCTTCGACAGGAATGCGATGGGGCATCTCGTCGCGAAGGTTACCTATCACGTGACACAAGTGACCGGTGCCGCGACCGACGCGGTGCGCGTCATCATCAGGGAAGGTTTTACCGTCGCAGGCTACCTGTTCTTCCTGTTCTACCTGAACTGGAAGCTGACGCTCATTTTCCTCGCGGTATCTCCTTTGATCGCATTGCTCGTCAACTACGCGGGCAAGCGGTTTCGCAGGATCAGTGAACGCATCCAGGATTCGATGGGCGATGTGACCCATGTTGCCTCGGAAGCCGTGCAAGGCTATCGCGTGGTCCGAACTTTTGGCGGCACGGACTACGAACGCGAGAAGTTCCTGAAGGTGAGCAATGACAACCGTCGCCAGTCGATGAAGATGGTCGTGACCTCGTCCGTTGCGACGCCGGTTGTGCAAACCGTCGTGGCGATCGCGCTCGCCATACTGGTCTGGCTCGTTCTCGATCCGGCGTTGATGTCCAACATGAGTCCCGGCGATGTCGTCGCGTTCATTTCAACCGGCGGCCTGCTGGCAAAACCAATCCGCCAACTTTCGGAAGTGCAGTCGACGGTGCAGAAGGGTCTTGCGGCTGCTGAAGACATCTTCGACTTGTTCGATGAAGAACCCGAGGTCGACGAAGGGACGCATCACATCGATTCGGTGACCGGGAAGATCGAATTCCGCGACGTGCACTTCCAATACGATACCGGTGAGCCGGTTCTGGAAGGCATCAGCTTCGTCGCACGTCCGGGCGAGACGATTGCGCTGGTCGGCCGTTCCGGTAGCGGCAAGAGTACGCTGGTCAGCCTGATTCCCCGATTTTACGCGCCGACGCAAGGTCAGATCTTGCTGGACGACGTTCCGGTTGAAGACATTCCGCTTGCGGACTTGCGCGCGCAGATTTCGATCGTCAGTCAGGACGTCACCCTGTTCAACACCACGGTCGCCCGGAATATTGCGTACGGGACGCTGTTGGAATCGTCGGCCGATACCATACAGGAAGCGGCGACCAAGGCGTATGCGTGGCCGTTCATCAGTGAACTGGACGACGGCCTCGATACCGTCGTTGGCGATGACGGCGTGTTGCTTTCGGGAGGGCAGCGCCAGCGTATCGCGATCGCACGCGCATTCCTCAAGGACGCGCCGATACTGATACTCGATGAAGCAACGTCTGCGCTCGACTCCGAATCGGAACGCTACATCCAGAGAGCCCTCGACGCGGTCGTGAAAGGGCGGACAACGTTCGTGATCGCCCACCGTCTCTCGACCATCGAGAAAGCCGACCGGATTCTCGTCGTCGACAAGGGGCGTATTGTCGAAGAGGGCACGCACTCGCAGTTGCTTGCCGCGCGCGGCTTCTATGCCAGTCTTCACTCCCACCAGCAAGGTGGAGAGGATGCACCACCGACCCGAAAAATACCGCCGCCGCAGAACGTCGAGTGGCAGCCAGTCCCGACTGCAGAAGAAGAGTCATTTGAGTGGATATCGGACGATTTCAATCCGCTTGTGCAGGCCTGGTACAGTGATTCGAACTGGCCGCGGCTGCTGTCTCCGTTCTCGTACGTGTATCGTGCCCTGGCGCGGCTTCGTCGTGGCCATATCGAGGGTAACGCCGCGCGGCAATGGAAGGCACCTGTGCCGCTCCTCGTTGTGGGTAACATCAATGTGGGCGGAACCGGCAAATCTCCGCTGGTGATCTGGCTTGCGAGAGAGCTCAAGTCACGGGGTTTCCGCCCGGGCGTGGTGAGTCGTGGTTATGGGGGACGAAGCGAGTCGTTCCCGCTCGATGTTGGGCCCGGGACCGATC
>JAGRIN010000006.1:4703-24760 GCA_020443245.1 Pseudomonadales bacterium | reverse complement strand
ACATGGGAGAGGGCTGCCGATTTGCCGACCGGTGCCCGAAGGTAATGGAACGCTGCCGGGCCGAAACGCCGCGCGAAATCATCGTCTCCGACCGTCACACCGTCGCCTGCCACCTGTTCGACTGATTCGATATTGGTGCGTGTGGGTGTTATCCTCGGATTTCACCCATTCAAATCGCGAGCATCGCCTCGCGTCTTCCGTGCCTCGCGGCGAAGCCCTGCGCGGCGAGCAATCCCGAAGCGATCAAGGAGCCACCATGAAAATTGCACCCCAGTGCGTCGTCAGCATTCATTACACACTCACCAGCGAAGGGGAAGAACTGGACTCCTCGAAAGAGAGGGGGCCACTAACCTACCTGCATGGTGCCGGCAACATCATCCCGGGACTCGAACAAGCCCTGGAAGGCTGCGAGAAGGGCGATGACTTCCAGGTCGAGATACCACCCGAAGATGCTTACGGTCCGCACAATGAACAACTCGTGCAGGCGGTGCCGAAGTCGGCGTTCGACGGCGTCGAGAAGGTGGAACCCGGCATGCAGTTCCAGGCAACGAACCAGAATGGCGGCGTCCAGAACATCACAGTCGTCCAGGTCGCGGAAGACGAAGTCACGGTCGACGCCAATCATCCTCTCGCCGGCAAGACCCTGCAGTTCGATGTGAGCGTCGAAGAAGTGCGCGAAGCCACTGCCGAAGAGTTGACCCAGACCGGCCAATAAGGACTCAGGACCGGGTCAGTTCCCGGGTCTTCCCGACCATCCGCATCATCGACTCTTCAGTCGTATAACGCGCGACCTCGCCAAGGCGAATCCAGGCGAGGTCGTGTGACTCTTCACTGACCACGTACTCAGCCGTATCGGCGACCAGCGCAAACCGGCAGTCATAATGATAGTGTTCCGGTTCGTCACCTCGTGCCGGAATCAGGTGAATATCGATATCGAAGATGTCCGGCATGAGCAGTTCTATCTGCGATATGCCGGATTCCTCACGCGCCTCGCGCATCGCTACAGCCGCGACATCGCTTTCGCCGTCAGCGTGACCACCCAACTGCACCCAGATGTCGAGCTTCTTGTGATGCGTGAGCAGTACGCGCCCACGCGTTTTGTCGAGCACCCACGCCGACCCGGTGACATGACCGATACCGAGGGATCGCTCAAAGCACCCCGGGTTGTCCATGACGAACCCGCGAAGGCGTTGCACCATCGCCTGTTCCTTCGGATAGGTACTCTCGTATCGATCGACGAGCGCCAGGAGTCCCTGACGATGATCGACGGGCGCACTCACTTGCCGGCCTGTCGCGCTTCGGCCTGTGTCCGCACCGGCGGCAGATTGCGGTTCGACTCCTCGTCGAACAGGTCTGCGAGTTGTTCGATCATCGCATCGCCGAGTTGCTCTGCGTCGGTGATGGTCACCGCGCGGCGATAGTGGTGTGTCACGTCGTGACCAATACCGATCGCGACGAGTTCGATGGTCGAATGGTTCTCGATCTTGTCGATTGCGAATTTCAGGTGCTGCTCGAGATAGTTGCTCGGATTGACCAGCAGGGTGCTGTTGTCGACCGGCAGGCCGTCAGAGATCACCATCAGGATCTTGCGATCCTCGGTGCGCCCGACCAGGCGATTGTGCGCCCACAGCAGTGCCTCGCCATCGATGTTTTCCTTCAGCAGTTCCTCTCGCATCATGAGCCCGAGGTTTCCTCGCGCACGCCGCCACGGCATGTCGGCTGCTTTGTAGATGATGTGTCGCAGGTCGTTGAGCCTGCCTGGATGCGGCGGCTTGCCCTGCTGCAACCACAGTTCCCGCGACTGGCCACCACGCCATGCACGCGTCGTGAAGCCGAGAATCTCGACTCTCACCGCGCAACGTTCGAGCGTGCGGCCAAGAATGTCTGCACACATCGCCGCGATCGTGATCGATCGCCCGCGCATGGAGCCACTGCTGTCAATGAGCAGCGATACGACCGTATCCCGGAACTTCATGTCCTTTTCGCGCTTGAACGCAAGCGGGTGGAACGGGTCCATGATGACCGCCGGCAAACGCGACGTGTCGAGCATCCCTTCTTCCTGGTCGAATTCCCATGTGCGGTTCTGCTGCGCCATCAGCTTGCGCTGAAGGCGATTGGCAAGTTTGCCGATGACGACCTGGGAGTTCTGCAAGTGCTTGTCGAGCACGCCACGCAGCCGTTCCAGTTCTGCCGGCTCGCACAGTTCGCTCGCCAGCACGATTTCATCGAACGCGGTCGTGAAAGCCTTGTAGTCCGATTCCCTCGGCCTGTTCCAGTTACGATCGAAACTCTGGTCAGGCGGCGCACCCGCCTCATCCTGGTCACCTTCCGCCTCAGCCATGTCCATGGCCTCCGCATCGACCGGCACCTCGCCTTCGATGGCATCGGTCATGTCCGCATCACCCGACATGTCCTGGTCCGACATCTCGTCACCGGCCTGGGATTCCATCTCCTCGGTTTGCTCTTCGGGCTCCTCCGACTCTCCTTCACCGCTTTCCTCGCCCCATTCGTCGCTGAGGCCAAGGTCGGTGATCATCTTGCGCGCGAGCCGGGAGAATTCAGCCTGGTCGAAAAGCACGTCCTGGAGGGTTTCCATGTCCTCGCCGATCTGCTCGTCGAGATATTCGCGCCACGGGTCCAGGACCTTTTGCGCCGACGGCGGCAGGGGCATTCCCATGAGCCGCTCGCGAATCAGCATGCCGACGGCTTCACCGAGGGGCGCCTGGTTCTGGTCCTCGATCGTGTCATATCCCCGTGCCCGGCAATGCTGCTCGAGCTGCGCGTTCACGTTCTGGCCAACGCCCTTCATCAGATAAGAGCCGACGCTGGCGAGTCTCGCCTCCTCGACCCAGTCGAAAACGTCCTGCGCAATGCCGGTACGCGGCCGGTGACTCTTGTGCCAATCGTCGTCATGGAAACGCATGCGCAGGGCAAAGCGGTCGGCGGTCCCGCGCAGCGCCGCGAGTTCTTCAGGCGACAGCCCGGCTTCCGGCATAGGCACGCGGGCGCGGTTACCTTGCAGGTAGGGCTTACCCCGCCCGAAACTGACGGTAAGTTCGTCGTTGCCCGATATCGCCCGCATGGTCGAAGTGACCGCTTGCTTGAAGATTTCGGTGGGATCGTCGATCTGCGTCACGATTGCACTCCGGTCCTGGGGCGGCAAGCCGCCCCGGGACGATCGTTGCCAGGGCCGTCAGGCCAGGACAACCTTCGATGAGGACTCCGGGAGTTCTTCGCCCATGCAGCGCTGGTAGTACTCCGCCACAATCGAACGCTCCATCTCGTCGCATTTGTTCAGGAACGTCAGCCTGAAGGCGAAGCCGAAGTCGTTGAAGATGCGCGCGTTCTCTGCCCACATGATCACCGTCCTCGGCGACATGACGATAGAGATATCACCGTTGATGAACCCCTGCCGTGTCAGGTCAGCGACCGACACCATATTGGAAACGGTCCGCGCATCCAGCGTCGGGCACTTGGCGGCGATAATCGCCTCTTCCTTCTCGTGGGGCAGGTAGTTCAGCGTCGTGACGATGTTCCACCTGTCCATCTGGCCCTGGTTGATTTGCTGCGTACCGTGGTAAAGACCGGTCGGGTCACCAAGGCCGATCGTATTGGTAGTGGCGAACATCCGGAACGAAGGATGCGGCGCAATCACTCGGCTCTGGTCGAGCAGGGTGAGCTTGCCCTCCACTTCGAGCACGCGCTGGATAACAAACATCACATCGGGACGGCCCGCGTCGTATTCGTCGAACACGAGCGCGCAAGCGCGCTGGAGCGCCCAGGGCAGGAGGCCTTCCTTGAACTCTGTGACCTGCTTGCCGTCTTGCAGGACGATCGCGTCCTTGCCGACAAGGTCGATACGACTGACATGGCTGTCGAGGTTGATTCGGATACACGGCCAGTTCAGCCGCGCAGCGACCTGCTCGACGTGGGTGGACTTACCGGTGCCGTGATAACCCTGGATCATAACGCGACGGTTGTGCGCGAAGCCCGCAAGAATCGCCAGCGTTGTCTCGTGATTGAACAGATAACTGTCGTCGATCGCGGGTACGTGATCCGAGCTCTTGGAGAATGCGGGGACTTCGAGGTCCACGTCGAGGCCGAAAGCCTCCCTGACGTTCACCTTGCTATCCGGAATACCGCTGCCTTCAAGGGCGCTACCTTGCTCTGCCATGACTTCAACTGCCTGTATTTGTGTGAAAATGCCCGTTTCGAGGGGTGCCAAGAATAGCTGCATTACCGCACAAATTCCATCGCGCCGTCGACCCTGCAGACCCACCCCGCTATAATCGCGCCCTTTGGGTTCGAGACAGGCAATGGCGATTCTCTACATCGTGCGGCACGGACGGGCCGCGGCATCCTTCACCGACGATGTGGACCCTGGACTTGACGACCTGGGACACGAGCAGGCCCGCGACGCTTCGACAAAGCTCATCCCCCATCTCCCGCTGGTGCTCAAGTCGAGCCCCCTGAAACGCGCACTGGAGACGGCTGCGCCCCTTGCGGCGCACACGGGTCAGGATGTCGGCATCGAAGGACGCTTCGCCGAGATTCCATCACCAGGACTGGGCCTCAAGGAACGGGGAAGCTGGCTGCGTACTGTCATGGCGGGCCGCTGGAGCGAGCAGAGTGATGATCTGCAGCAGTGGCGACAGGCCCTCGTGGACGCCATGCTGGAGATTTCCCGGGACACGGTGATCTTCTCGCACTTCGTCGCGATCAACGCGGCCGTAGGCGCCGCATCGGGTGACGACCGCGTACTCCTGTTCCGCCCGGACAATGGGTCCATTACGCGGATTGAAGTGCAGGACAACGCCCTTAGGGTGCTGGAACGCGGCCATGAGGCCGAAACGAAAGTGAACTAGGGCAGGAGGCGATCGACCCGGTCCTCGATCGCAGTCCGGCCAGCGAGCGCCACCATCACGTCGGTGAAGAGCACCCAGGGTTCTTCATGGCCCATCCCCTTCACGGCCCGGTCGACCGCAGACAATCGTCGCGCGTAGGAAAGAAAGTCACCAGACTTGTGCCGCCGCAGGCACTTGCCAACGGGCCCCTTTCGCTTCGCCCAGATCTTGTATTGCTGCATGGCCGCGTCGGGAGACTTGCCGTTCTCTACGGCCCTTGCCATCTGGCTGAGGTTGCGGATCTCACGCGCCACGAGGCTGATCGTCGGAAGCAGTTCCACACCTTCGAGCCGCAGGCCCTCGCAAATCTTGACGGTCCGCGACGCGTCCTGCGAGAGCGCGGCATCGATCAGGCCGAACACGTCATAGCGGGAAGAGTCTGATACGCCCTCTACCACCTCCTCAATCCCGACCTTCCCGTTGACGGCGACCAGTGCAAGACGCTCGATTTCCTGAATCGCGGCAAGCAGGTTTCCCTCGACGCGATCGACCAGCGCGCCGACGGCCTCGGGTGTCGCGCTCAGCCCCGCGCGGCGCATGCGCGCGGTAACCCACCGGGGCATCTCGCCAATGTCGATCGGCCAGACCTGCACAAACACGCCAATCCCCTCCAGCGCCTTGAACCAGGCAGCCGATTGAGACCTCGCGTCGAGGCGAGGAAGAATCAGGAGCATGACCGTGCCCTCGCTCAGCGCTTCGGCATAGCTCGCGAGCGCGGCGGCGCCTTTGTCTCCGGGCTTGCCGCCGGGAAGTCGTATTTCGAGGATCTTCTGTTCCGCGAACAGGCTCATGCTGTTCGCGCTGAAAAGGACTTCTTCCCAGTCGAAACCACGTTCTGCATGAAACAGGTCTCGCTCCGAGAAGCCCTGCGCGCGCAGCGTCGCACGAATTTCGTCAGCGACTTCCTGGACCAGAAGCGGCTCATCACCACTGACAATATATACCGGTGCTATTCGACGAGAGAGCTCTGCCTTCAGTTTGTCGGCGTAGACCTTCAAGAGCCTGAACCGGAGATGACGGCGGCAACGCGCCGAAGCACAGAACTCGCAATCTCCCGCCTCATCTCGCCCGTCAGCAGTTTCTCCTCCTCACCGCTGCCGACGAGATTGGTGCGATCGAAGCTGTATATGCGCTGCGCCGACACCTGCTCCTCGGCAAGGAGCACTGTACCGTCGGCGTCGATGAGCTCAAATGTGACCTCGAGACTGAGTTCGTACTCCGCCACACTATTGTCACTGGTTGTAGAAATCGGGTGCCGGGTCGTTCGCTCCGACATCAGGTGAATCGTGTGGCCCGCTTCGGCGGCATCGACAACATCACTTCGGGCCTGGCGCAGTGCAGACTCGACTTCCCGCTGGAGTTCACCGTAGGCGTTCTCTGCTGTCACCGCCATACTACCCAGCGCGACAGACGGCGTATCCATGCCTCGCAGATGGAAGCCGCAGCCGGAAAGGATGAGCGCGCAGAGCGCGGCGATGCTGGTACTAAGCGGCCACCTCACGTCAGGAGACGACTATATTGAGCAGTTTGTCGGGCACGTGAATGCGTTTCCTGACGGTCTTGCCGTCAACAAACCTGGCGACATTCTCGAGCGCAAGTGCCTGCGCTTCCAATTCTTCCTGGCTGGCGCCCGGCGAGGCTTCAAGTCGTCCTCGTACCTTGCCGTTGACCTGAATGACAATCTCGACACTGGTTCGCGCCAGCGCACTATCGTCCACCGGGGGCCAGGCCGCATTCTCGAGCGCGTCGCCCGTGAGGCGTTGCCACAATTGATGCGAAACGTGGGGCGTTATCGGCGAAAGTACGAGCACGACAACTTCCAGCGCCTCGCGCACCACTGCCCTCGCCTGTGGCGCCGATGCATCGGTCTTGTGGACCTGGTTCATGAGCGACATCACGGCCGAGACCACCGTGTTGAAAGTCAGCCGGCGGCCATAGTCATCTTCGGCTTTGGACAACGTCTCGTGTGTCAGGCGACGCAACTCACGCAACTCATCTGTCAGTACACTCCGGTCGAGTCCCACCGGATCCGGGCCTTCGAGGTGCTGCTCGACCGTGGACCAGAGACGGCGCAACCAGCGCGCTGCTGATTCGACGCCGTGCTCCGACCATTCGAACGACTGCTCCGGCGGAGCGGAGAACATCATCGCCATGCGCACCGCGTCGGCGCCGTGGGTGTCGAGCAGGAACTGCGGGTCGCCGGCATCACCGGCAGACTTCGACATCTTGACCCCGTCCTTCAGGACCATACCCAGTGAAAGCAGGTTGACGAAGGGCTCATCCGATTCCACCAGACCCTCGTCACGCATCATCTTGTGGAAGAACCGGGCATAGAGCAGGTGCAGGATCGCGTGCTCCTCTCCGCCGACGTAATGGTCGACCGCACCCCAGTAACGTGAGCGCTCGTCGAGCATGCCGGATTCGGCGTGCGACGATTCGAAGCGCGCGTAGTACCACGAGGATTCCATAAAAGTGTCGAACGTATCGGTCTCACGCAGCGCCGGAGCCCCGCACTCCGGGCAAGTCGTGTTGCGCCACTCCGGCATATTTCGAAGCGGCGAGCCAACGCCTTCAAACTCGACGTCGGTCGGCAACACTACCGGCAGGTCTTTGTCGGGCACCGCGACGTCACCACACTTCTCGCAGTGGATGATCGGAATCGGACAGCCCCAGTACCGCTGTCTCGAAACGCCCCAGTCCCGGAGCCGGTAATTCACCTGCCGCTCGCCCAATCCTTTCCCGGACAAGGCTGTCGCAATCGCATCGAACGCCGCGCCAAAATCGAGCCCGTCAAACTCGCCGGAGTTGACCAGCACACCTTCCTTGCTGACATAGGCCTCTTGCGCAATGTCGCATCTTTCGTCGCTACCCGCTTTCGGCGCGACGACCTGCACGATCGGCAAGTCGTACTTCTTCGCAAATTCCCAGTCGCGCTGGTCGTGACCCGGCACAGACATGACCGCGCCGGAACCGTATTCCATGAGCACGAAATTGGCGACCCAGACCGGCACGCTTTCTCCGCTAAGGGGGTGCCGAACCATTCGACCTGTCGGCATACCGCGCTTCTCGAGTTTGGCCATGTCGGCCTCGGCGACCTTGACGTGACTGCACTCCTCGATGAACTGAGCGAGTGATGCGTCGTTTCTTGCCGCGTCGAGGGCGATAGGGTGCTGGGGAGCGACGGCGACGTACGTGGCGCCCATGAGCGTATCCGGTCGCGTCGTGTAAACCGTGACGCCTTCCCCATCGATACCCGGGAATGTCATTTCCACGCCTTCCGAACGACCGATCCAGTTTCGCTGCATCAGCTTGATCTTCTCGGGCCACCCCGACAGCGTGTCGAGTCCGGCAAGCAGCTCCTCCGCATAAGCGGTGATCTTGACGAACCACTGCTCGAGCTGACGCCGCTCGACAAGCGCATTCGACCGCCAGCCGCGACCGTCGATGACCTGCTCGTTGGCGAGAACCGTCTGGTCCACCGGGTCCCAATTCACCCACGCGGACTTCTTGTAGACGAGCCCCTTTTTGAACATACGGGTAAAGAACCACTGCTCCCAGCGATAATATTCCGGGTCGCAGGTCGCCAGTTCCCGTGACCAGTCGAATGAGAATCCCAGGCGCTTCATCTGGCCGCGCATGTAGTCGATGTTCTGGCGTGTCCACGTCGCCGGCGCGATATTACGCTTGATTGCGGCGTTCTCGGCAGGCAGTCCGAACGCGTCCCAACCGATGGGGTGAAGGACGTTCTTGCCCTGCAGGCGCTGGAAGCGCGCGATGACATCGCCCAGCGTAAAGTTACGCACATGGCCCATGTGGAGCTGCCCGCTCGGGTACGGGAACATGGCCAGACAGTAAAACTTCGGGCGAGTGCTGTTCTCGGTAACCTCGAAAGTCCGATTCTTTTGCCAGTATTCCTGGACCTCCGACTCGCTCGCCAGCAAGTCGACGTCGGTTGCCTGCTCTTCCATCACATCTTCAAGATCGAAATCGAACGCGGATTTTACCTGATCGCGCCGCGGAACCGCAGCCCCGCCATGACGACGAGCAAAAGCGCTGCAAAAGCCAGGACCGGCCAGCTGCCCCATCGCACGAAAGGTGTCGTGCCGGTCATTTGCCGAACCTCACCGCGCAGGACACCTTTCTCGAATTGTGGGAGGCGAGCGACCACGCGACCCAGGGGGTCCACAATCGCCGTGACGCCGTTGTTGGTCCCACGCACCAGGTAGCGGCCATTCTCCAGTGCCCTCGCCTGCGCCATCTCGAGGTGCTGCAACGGCCCGATCGAGTGGCCGAACCAGGTGTCGTTGCTGATCGTGATCAAAAGGCCGGGATCCGTTACCGAAGTCCGGACGAGTTCGGGGTACACGACTTCATAGCAGATGGAGACCGACAGGCGCATACCGGCGGCCACCATGGGCAATTGGTCTGCGGGGCCGGGAATGGCATGTGACATGGGGAGATCGAAGAATCGGATCAATCCGCGCAGCCAGCTTTCGAGCGGAACATATTCGCCGAACGGCACGAGCCTGCGCTTCTTGTACTGTCCGTAGCCCTCCCCTACCGCCACGGCTGTATTCAGGAAATGGCCTTGTTCGTCCCGGTCGGGGATCCCCAGCACCAAGGTCGAACCGGTCGCTTTTCCCCTGACGTCCAGATCGTCCAGCAAATCGACGGCGGAAGCACGAAAGACTGTAATGGAAGCCTCGGGCCAGACGATAAGGTCACGCCCCCACTCCGCCTTCGAAAGGTCGAGGTAGGTGTTCAGGATTGGCGCCACCATACTCCGCAGCCACTTGGTATCCTGGTCGATGTTCCCCTGCACGACGCTCACGGTCAGCACGCGGGACGATAGCGGGACGAACTGCACTTGCCGCCATACGTAACCCCCTATGCAGATCAGTCCGCCCAGGACAACGGCAACCAGCGCGTCCACAGGGCGCCGACCGAGCGTGGCACAGGCGATCGCGCTGGCCTGCGCCGCAACCAGAAACGACACGCCCATGACGCCGACAATCGGGACGTAACCAGCGAGCCAGGTGTCGAGATGACCATATCCGGCAAAGAGCCACGGAAAGCCCGTCAGCAGCCACGTAAACATCCACTCCTTCGCGAGCCACATCACGGGAAAGCCGGCCAGCACACCCAGCGGCAACGGACGCACAAAGCGCAACCAGAGCCAGGCGGGCAACAGCGCGACAAGTGAGATGCCCGCCACAAAAAGCACGACCAGGAGTCCGGCCAGCGCGACGCCCGCGCCGCCGTGTTCATGGATGCTGACGAATATCCAACTCGTCCCGACGCCATACATGCCGACCGAGAACAGGTAGAAGCGCAAGAGTCCACGGCGCAGGCTTGCGCCGTCCAGCGCAATAACGAGCAACACCATCGACAAAATGCCGAGCGGCCACTCCTCGAAGGGCGCGAGCGAAAACGGGAAGAGACAGCCACCGGCGGCCGCAACCGCATCCACCAGGATGGGCCGGAATCGTTCGGGAATTCTCAAGGCAACTCGCGCTATTCGCCGGGAATTGTCAGTTGCAGCAGACGGATGCGACGACTGTCCGCGTTCAGCACCTTGAACCGGTAACCATCGATATTGATTCGCTCGTCACGCTTCGGCAGGTGACCAAAGTACTGCGTCACGTACCCGCCGATGGTATCGAACTCTTCTTCGCTGAATCCTGCATTGAATACTTCATTGAAGTCTTCTATTGGCGTCAGCGCCTTGACGATGTAGTTGTTCTCGTCGTGCTTCTTGATGAAGTCTTCCTCGCTGAAATCGAACTCATCCTCGATCTCACCCACGATCTGTTCGAGGACGTCTTCGATTGTCACGATGCCTGAAACGCCGCCGTACTCGTCGTACACCACCGCGAGGTGGTTGCGTGTACTCCGGAACTCCTGCAACAACACATTCAGCCGCTTGCTTTCGGGGATCGCAGTACACGGGCGAAGCAGTTCCTTCATGTTAAAGCGCGTGCGCGCATCCTTTAGCGCGAGAGGCAGGAGATCTTTCGCCAGCAGGATGCCCAATACATCGTCAGACTTCTCGCCGATCACCGGGAATCGGGAGTGGCCCGATTCGACGACGACGGGCAGGAACTCCTCCGGCGTCTCGTCGATGCGAACCATCACGACCTGCGAGCGAGGCACCATGATCTCCCTCACCTTCATGTCGGCCACCGTCAGCGCACCTTCAATGATCGAAAGTGCCTCGGCGTCAAGCAGATTCCGGCTTTGGGCAGACCGCAGAAGCTCGATCAGCTCCGCTCTCGAACTCGGCTCTCCACTAAACGCCTGCGAAAGTCGCTCCAGCCAGGTCTTCTCGGACCGCTCGCCTTCCTCACTCATTATCTCGTTTCCTCATCCCTCGCCCGGACCCCATAGGGGTCCTGGAAGCCGAAGTCTGCCACAATTTCAGTTTCCAGACGCTCCATGCGTTCGGCCTCATCGTCTTGCTCATGATCCATGCCCGTAAGGTGCAATACCCCATGCACCAGCATATGGGCAATGTGCGCCTCAAGCGGCTTGCCCTGCTCCGCCGCCTCCTCCCGCACAATCTCGAGACACAGCGCAATGTCGCCGAGCAGGGCGCGCCCCTCTACCTGCTCGTCGCCGGCAGGAAAAGACAGCACATTGGTCGGCTTCTCTTTTTTGCGATATGCAGCGTTGAGTGCGGCAATCTCAGGCGAGGACATCACACGAACGGAAACGATTGCGGGTGCATGGCCAACGAAGCACAGCGCCCGCGAAAGCCAACGCGCCATCTCATCGTCGTCGGGTTCATCACCGCTTCGGTCGACGCCCCAGTCGATTTCGACGAGATGAACGTCAGGCGTCGTCGGATCTACTCGACTCATGGCTTTCATACGCTTCCACGATGCGCTGAACGAGCGGATGACGGACAACGTCCTTTGGACTGAAATGCGTAAAGGAAATGCCGTTGACGTCTTTCAGGACATCGATCACATGTCGAAGTCCGGACTTCGTCCTGGGCGGCAGGTCAACCTGTGTAATATCGCCGGTGACCACTACCGTCGAACCAAAACCGATGCGCGTCAGGAACATCTTCATCTGCTCGATGGTCGTGTTCTGGCTTTCGTCGAGAATGATGAAGGAATCATTCAGCGTCCGCCCGCGCATATAGGCCAGCGGCGCAACTTCGATCACACTCTTTTCGATAAGCTTCTCGACTCGCTCGAAACCCAGCATTTCATAGAGCGCATCGTAGAGAGGGCGCAAATAAGGATCTATCTTCTGCGCGAGATCGCCAGGCAGGAAGCCCAACTTCTCACCGGCCTCGACTGCCGGCCGCACCAGCAATATGCGGCGAATACGCTCTTGTTCGAGCGCTTCGACCGCGCAAGCAACCGCAAGATAGGTTTTGCCTGTACCCGCCGGGCCGATGCCAAAATTCACATCGTGATTGTGGATCGCGCGAACATAGCTGATCTGGTTCTTCCCGCGCGGCTTGATGGACTTCTTTCGCGTCGAGATCACATCGTCGTTGCCATCGGGTTCGTGAGCAACCAGCGATTCGACGCCGGACTCCTGCAAGAACAGGTGAACCATGTCGGAAGTCAGGGGTGTCCCGCTTTTTACTTCACGATACAGGTGATTCAGGAGTTCGCCGGCGGCGTGCACGATCTGGTTGTCACCGATCAGTTCAAAGTCATTGCCTCGATTCCTGATGGTAATGCCGAGTCGCTTTTCTATTTGCCGCAGGTGTGCGTCGAAGGGGCCACACAAGGTGGCGAGTTGGTTACTGTCGTTGGGTTCCAGAATGACCTGGTGGGGTTCGGTGTTGGCGTCCAATCTCATTGAAAGTGGTGTATGTCCGGCTAGCTTATACTCTGCAAAGCATGAGTAAAAGCGTAGATTTGTTAATGTTCAGTGGGGCCGCGAGTCCCGCGGGGCGTGGTTTACGCGGCAAGTACACCGCGCAGCGAGTTCGGCAGGGCATCGACGATCTCCACGTTCGCGAAGCCACCGATCAGCCCGGGGTCTGCACGGAAATTGACGACCCGGTTATTCTCTGTGCGTGCCTGCAACTCGCCGGGGTCTTTCTTCGATATCCCGGTGACCAGCACGCGCTGCACCGTCCCTACCATACGTCGACTGATCGCGAAGGCCTGCTGCGTGATCCGGTCCTGCAGGATCGCGAGCCGCTCCTTCTTTCTCGCCATAGGCGTCTCGTCAGGCAGGTCGGCCGCGGGCGTTCCCGGCCTCGCACTGTAAATGAAACTGAACGAGTGATCGAAGCCGATCTCTTCAATCAGGTTCATCGTCGCCTCGAAGTCATCGTCGGTCTCTCCGGGGAAGCCGACGATAAAGTCCGACGAGAGACTGATGTCAGGCCGGATCAACCGAAGGCGACGGATCTTCGACTTGTATTCGAGGATGGTGTGGCCCCGCTTCATACGGGCAAGCACACGATCCGAACCACTCTGCACCGGCAAGTGAAGGTGATTGACCAGCGCCGGTACTTCGGCGTACACATCGATCAGGCTCTCGCTGAACTCGACGGGATGCGAGGTCGTGTAGCGAATACGATCGATGCCGTCGATTTCCGCAACGATCGTGATCAGGTACGCGAGGTCCGCCAGGCTGCCGTCCGGCAACTCACCTCGATACGCGTTCACATTCTGGCCCAGCAAGTTCACCTCCCGCACGCCCTTGCCGGCGAGTTGAACGATCTCGGCGAGCACATCGGCAACGGGGCGGCTGACTTCCTCGCCCCGCGTGTAGGGCACGACACAGAACGTGCAGTACTTGCTGCAACCTTCCATAACGGAAACGAACGCGCTCGGGCCGTCGACTGAAGGCGCCGGCAGTCGATCGAACTTCTCGATGACGGGGAAGCTGACATCGACGACGGCCGGCTTTCCCTGGCCGGAAGCGGCGATGAGTTCAGGCAAACGATGCAAGGTCTGCGGCCCGAAGATGACGTCGACAAACGGTGCGCGCTTGCCAATCGCGTCACCTTCCTGGCTCGCGACGCACCCGCCAACCCCGATCTTCAGACCCGGCCGGCGATCTTTGAGTTCGCGCCAGCGCCCCAATTGGTGAAACACCTTTTCCTGCGCTTTCTCCCTGATCGAGCAGGTGTTGAGCAGCAGAAGGTCGGCCTCCTCCTCACAGTCCGTCGGCTCATAGCCATGAGCCTCTTTCAGCAGATCGAGCATGCGCGATGAGTCATACTCATTCATCTGGCAACCGTGCGTTTTGATGTAGACCTTGCCCACGGGCATTCCGGCGGATCAAAAAAGGGGGGCCATTATAGTCGCTGGGCCGGCAATTCCGATAGCACACCTTGAAATCCGGCAGTCAACGGCCATATACATGCCTGGCGGACAGTTCCTGTTTGTTGACACAGGCAGTCCGACCCCCAACACTTGAACTTTCGCCCAGCGAGTAGTGAGTTGATGCCACGAGAACCGATATACAAGGTCATCTTTTACAATCAGGGCCAGATCTTCGAGGTCTACGCACGCCAGATCTACCAGAGCGACTTGTACGGATTCATCGAAATAGAAGAGATGGTTTTCGGAGAACGCGCGCAACTGGTCGTCGATCCGAGCGAAGAGAGGCTGAAGGCCGAGTTTGACGGCGTCAATCGCAGCTATATCCCGATGCACGCGATCGTCCGAATCGATGAGGTGGCCAAGGAAGGGGTTGGCAAGATCAGCGAGGCCAAGGGCAGCAACATTGCCAATTTCCCCATGCCGGCGTTTACCCCCAAGAAAACCGACTGACGCGGCCAAGATGTATCCAGGCCGCCATCCGGGCCACAAGATTGCCTATGAGATGGTAGGCACCGGCCGGCAAGTGACTTACGGGGAACTGGAGGCAGATTCCAATCGCGCCGCGCACTTGTTTCGCGGGGCAGGGCTGGGGCCCGGCGGCGGCATCGCGATCCTGCTGCCCAATTGCGAGGAATATCTCAAGATCGCCTGGGCCGCCCAACGTGCGGGTTTGTACTACACCCCGATCAGTGTCCTGTTCCAGCAGCGCGAGATCGACTACATCCTCTCGAACTCCGACGCGAGCCTGCTCATCACGAATCGTGATCTGGTCAGACGGGTCAGCCCGGAAGTCCTGGCGAACCTCGATGTCTACCTGACAGACGAAGGCGAAACGGGCCGCCATTGGGCGTCCACGCTGGGGGCCATGCCCACGCACCCGATTGCCGACGAGAGCGAGGGTGCCGAGATGATCTACTCTTCCGGCACAACCGGCCAGCCAAAAGGCGTCCGGTTCCCCCTGAAGGGATTGCCGCTCGGCACCGTCGCCCCGCTCGTGCAAACCCGGATCGCGCTCCACGAAATTGACGAATCGGTCCGATACCTTTCCACTGCGCCGCTCTATCATTCCGCCCCGCTCCGCTACAACCTGATGGTCACACGCCTGGGCGGCACCGCTTACGTCATGGAGAAATTCGACGCCGAACAAGCCCTGGCACTCATTGCGACCCATCGGATTACCCACAGCCAATGGGTGCCCACGATGTTCGTTCGACTACTGAAGTTGCCGGAAGCGGTGCGCGCTCGCTATGACGTCTCCAGCCTGAAATTTGCCATTCATGCCGCGGCGCCGTGTCCGGTGACAGTCAAGGACGCGATGATCGACTGGTTCGGGCCGATCCTGTACGAGTATTACTCCGGGACCGAGGCAAACGGGTCGACTGCCATCACGAGCCGGGAGTGGCTCTCCCACAAGGGAAGCGTCGGGCGCGCCATTCACGGCGAACTCCATATCCTCGATGACGACGGCGTCGAATTGCCGGTCGGCGAGACCGGCACGGTGTATTTTGCGAACGGGTCTGACTTCAGCTACTACAAGGATCCGGAGAAGACGCGAGCAGCGAGATCGTCCCAGGGCTGGACGACGCTTGGGGACATCGGCTACGTCGATGACGAGGGATACCTTTATCTGAAGGATCGGAAGTCATTCATGATCATCTCCGGGGGCGTCAACATCTATCCCCAGGAAGTCGAGGATTGCCTCGTCACCCACCCCGCGGTTGCCGATGTCGCAGTGTTCGGCGTACCCAATGACGAATTCGGCGAAGAAGTGAAGGCTGCAGTCCAACTCGTCGATCCGGCGCTCGCATCACCTGCACTCGCACAAGGCCTGATCGACTGGTGCCGCGAGCGAATCAGCCACGCCAAGTGCCCGAGATCCGTGGACTTCGAACCGGAGTTGCCACGCCATCCGACCGGCAAACTCTACAAGAGGAAACTGCGGGACCGATACTGGCTGGATGCTCCGTCAGCGTGACGGATAGACCTTGCCCGTAGTTGCGACATCGAGCAGGTAGACCTGGCGAATTTCCTCATCGTCCACCGACGTCGTCACCGTAAGTTGATCTCCCCTCGGCGATACTGAAAACACCCGCTCGACGTCGGGTCCGATGCGTCCCCGCGACAGGACGACGAACCGCTCCCCCTGCCAGCCAGACTCGAATTCACGATGGCGCCTGCTCTGTTCTCCCCACCTGAAGATGACGATCTCACGCCCGTCGAATTCGATCCGGGTCTCGGTGTCTCGCTGGTCGATGTCGAGTTCCTTCGCCATCAGCGTTGAACCAATTCCCCTGCGGGCGCCCGGCCCCTGGCCAGGCAGCGGTTGGTCGACCGTAGGGTCACCACCGTCCCGGCGCCTGTGGTGGCGACCGCCATCCTTCGGCCTGAGGGCTGCCAGCACCTTCGTGGCATCATCACTTGCCGCTTCATCAAGACGCCAGACCCCGGTCAGGTCGACATCGGCTGGCGGCGTCTTCGACAAGGACGAGCAGCCCGCAAGCAATATGCCCGTCGACAGGACAAGCGCCGCGAGCAGACAAGATACGATCCGGAACCGACTGAAAACACGCATAAGAGTTGTACGCAGCAATGCGGCGATTCCGTCGTCAGCAATCAGCGCCGGATTCACCTCGTTCCAGTATTGACCGCAACATCTCCCTGACCGTTCCCTTCGTACCAGGCAAACGCAGCCCGGAGTCGATCTCGGCAAGCGGCATCAACACGAAGACACGATCTGCCGCACGCGGATGCGGCACTTCGAGACCTGCTTCACTGATGATGCGGTCCCCGAAGGCGATGAGGTCCAGGTCGATGGTACGTGAGGTGTTGAACCCGTGGTCAGGCGGGCGGCCCAGGTCCGCTTCAATTTTCTGGAGTGCCGCAAGCAGCGTTCGCGGTTCGAGGGCTGTGCGAAAGCGCGCCGCGGCGTTAACGAACATGCCCGCATCGTCTTCCATTTCCTGCGGATCGGTTTCGTACATCGACGATGCTTCCACGGCGCCGACCGCCAGATCGGCAAGGCGCGCGATGGCAAGCCGGATGTTGGCGTGACGATCACCCAGGTTCGACCCGAGCGCCACATATACCGTCGTTTCCACGCCTCGGTGACCTCCGTTGCCGCATAGCAATCCGCTTTGGAACCATGATAGCTTTAGGGCTTTGATTCATAAATTCCAGAGGGAAGCAAAATGAAAGCAGCGGTACTTCGCGAGCAGAACAAACCCATGGAGATCGAGGATGTCGAGATCTCGAAACCTGGCCCGAGGGAAGTCCTGGTCAGGCCGGTCGCAATGGGTGTCTGTCACAGCGACCTGCACTTCCTGAACGGTTCCTATCCCTACATGCTGCCGACGATCCTCGGCCACGAAAGTGCCGGCATCGTTGAAGCAGTCGGACGCGACGTGACGTACGTGAAAAAGGGCGATCATGTCATCACCTGCCTCTCCGCATTCTGCGGTCACTGCGACAAGTGCCTCACCGGCCACATGTCGCTGTGCAGCAGTCCAGAGGTATCGAGGAAGGCCGAAGAAGAGCCGCGCATCAGCCAGGGGGGGCAGCCGGTGCACCAGTTCCTGAACCTTTCTTCCTTCGCGGAACTGATGCTCATTCACGAGCACGCACTGGTTAAAATTCGTGAAGACATGCCAATGGATCGCGCCGCCCTGATTGGCTGCTCCACCACCACCGGCGTTGGCGCCGTTTTTCACACCGCGGGCGTGGAACCGGGCACCAAGGTCGCGGTTATCGGTTGTGGCGGGGTTGGTCTCGCCGCGATTAACGGTGCGGCGATCGCCGGTGCGGGACAGATCATCGCGGTCGACATGGTCGACTCCAAACTGGAACTGGCCAAGATCATGGGCGCAACGCATACCATCAATGCGGGCAAAGTCGACGCGGTCGGCGAGGTCATCGAACTGACCCAGGGCGGCTGCGACTACACCTTCGAGGCAATCGGCCTCAAGGCGACCGCAGAACAGGCGTTCAAGATGCTGGGTCGCGGCGGGGTCGCAACGGTCATCGGCATGATCCCGATCGGAACGAACATCGAACTTCACGGCGTGGAACTGCTCGCAGAGAAGAAGATCCAGGGGTCGAACATGGGCTCCAACCGTTTCCGCGTCGACATGCCACGTTTTGTCGACTTCTACCTGAACGGCAAACTGCACCTGGACGAAGTCATCTCCAAGCGGATCAAGCTCAGCGACATCAACGACGCCATGGAAGCGCTCAAGACCGGTCAGGATGCCCGCCACGTCATCATGATGGACTGAGGCGATGAGGACGACACCTGAAGACGTCGGCCTTTCCGGGTCGCGACTGTACAAGATCGATCACCTCACCAGTCGATATATCGAGGAAGGCCGGCTTGCCGGCACGATTACCCTCGTCGCGCGCCGCGGCGAGGTCGTCCACTTCTCCTGCCAGGGAAGAATGGACGTCGAGGCTGACAAAGAGATGGAAGAAGACACGATCTTCCGCATCTATTCCATGACCAAACCCATCACCAGCGTCGCGCTGATGATGTTGTACGAGGACGGGCACTTCCAACTCGATTGCCCGGTGTCACGCTACATTCCCGGATTCAAACACCTCAAGGTCCACACGCCGGATGGTCTCGTCGATACAGAACGCGAGATGACCATCCGTGACCTTCTGACCCACACTTCCGGGCTCACCTACGGCTTTATGAACGCCACGCCGGTTGATGCCATGTATCGCGCCGAGGGCGTGGAGCAAGCATCCGATCTCGAGGAAATGATGGAGAAGCTGAGCGACATGCCGCTTCTTTTCACGCCGGGTTCGCGCTGGAGCTACAGTGTGGCAACCGACGTGTGTGGCTACCTCGTCCAGAAGATCTCTGATACACCGTTCGATGAGTTCCTCAAGGAGCAGATCTTCGAGCCGCTGGAAATGGTCGACACCGGGTTTACGGTACCGGCAGACCAGGTTCACAGGTTCGCGGCCAACTACCAGCACACTGAGGAAGGTGGTTTCCGCCTCATCGACTCACCCGAGGCGAGCGTCTACCTGAAGCCGCGCGGCCTGCTTTCCGGTGGCGGCGGCCTGGTATCGACCGCGGCGGACTACAATCGGTTCGCACAGATGTTGCTCGGGCGCGGAGAATACGAAGGTACGCGTATCCTGGGCCGAAAGACGATCGAACTCATGACGATGAACCACCTCCCGAACAACGGCGACCTGACGAGCATGGGACAGGCGGTGTTCAGCGAGACGCCCTACGACGGCATCGGTTTCGGATTGGGCTTCTCGGTGATGCTTGATCCGGCCAAAGCCCAGATCCTCGGTTCCCCGGGCGAGTTTGCATGGGGCGGCGCGGCCAGCACCTACTTCTTCGTCGATCCCGCAGAAGAACTGGTCGTCATGTTGCTGACGCAGCTCATGCCGAGTTCCGCCTACCCGATTCGCCGGGAACTACGCGTTCTCGCCTACCAGAGTCTCATCCACGACGACAAGGAAGCATAGAGATGGCAGAGATCGAAGTCCCTTCGGAAGTGACCGGCACCGTCTGGAAGATCGAAGTAGCGGTGGGAGATACCGTCAAAGCCGAAGACACCATCATGATCCTCGAGTCGATGAAGATGGAGATTCCGGTCGAAGCACCGGCGGCCGGCAAGATCACGAAAATCCTCGTCTCAGAGAAAGACGGGGTCGAGGAAGACCAGGTCGTCGCCATTATCGAGTCCTGACGGCCACTCATCCCCGGCCGACGACCCTTCGTCGCCACCCTGCCACATTCATCCGCGATATCGCTGCGTTTATCCGGCCGTTCGCCCCTGCGAGGTGATCTCATCGTAGTGTTATCGGGCGCAGCGAAGTATGCCGCCAC
>JAGRIN010000006.1:0-4690 GCA_020443245.1 Pseudomonadales bacterium | reverse complement strand
GCTGCGCACATTTTCAGGATGAAAGGAGAAGGGTCATGGACAAGCAATTCGTGGCGATAACAGCGGCACTGGCGATTTCCGTGTTCGCCTGTTCAGCCATTGCGGAGCAGGCGTTCGATGTTTCGGGCTCGCTTGATTACTACAACGATACGACAAGCGGTGTCACGGTCACCGACGGGTCGTTCGAGGCGCGAGTCTACTATGCGCCGTCGAGTACACCCGTGGTGCAATCAAGCTTCTTCGGCACTACGTCAACATTCGCCCAGACCGTAACACGCATTAGCTGGCACGCGTTTGATGGAGATGGCAACGAACTCGCCAGTCGCGACGTCATCTTCGCTACCGATAACGGCTCTGCATTTCCGGACGACGGCAGTACGACCATTACGGTTGACGGGACGGGCGCGCAGACCGCCGCATGGAACCTCGTCCACCAGGCTTCCGGCATCAGTTACGACTCCGCCAACGTCAGCGTGAATGACCCGTTCGGGACGATGTTGCCGGCAGTCGATATCTACCCCGACCCACTCACGCTCTCCGGCTACGGTGGCTCATTCTCGTTCCAGGCGTACGACTATTCGCCTGACGTGCGACAGCAACAGGGCCAGGGAACCATCACGTCGATCACCGCTGCGGGTTCCGAAGTCGCTGACGAAGACGGAGACGGAGTTGCCGACAACCAGGACAGTTGCCTAGGCTCCGACATGAGCGTTACGGTTTTTATTGACGAACGTGACAGCGGCGTCGAGAACAAATTGCTCGATGAGGGCTGCACGTTGTCAGACCTGATCGACAGTGCAATCGACGACGACAAACCCCTGCGTAGCTCACTGCGCGATGTGCTGGGATTGGTCCACGCCCTGCGACATGAACATATCATCAGCCGGCATGAGGCGGAACGCCTCGCCTGGACAGCAGCACGCGCGGCGAAGAGCCACCGCAAGCATCACAGGAAGTGGTGGAAGAAGAGTCACCACAAAGTAGCAGCGCGGCACGTGTGCCTTCGCTATACGGGTCACGGGCGTCACTGACCCCGGTCAACCGCGGCGAGGTAACTCTCGCCGCGCAGCCGCGCTAAAGGTCTGCTCAGTTCCCTTTGAATGTCGGCTCTCTCTTCTCGAAGAATGCCTTGATCCCTTCGCTGCGATCTTCGGTCATGGTCGTCAGGATGTTCTGGTCGGTGTCCATGTGCATGATCGCATCATCCAGCGCGTTGCTGACGGCGTTGATGCTTTGCTTGATCATCTGCGTCGCGATTGGAGGCTGTGCAGCATACTCGCGCGCCATGGCAAGGCTCGCCCCTTCGAGTTCCTCACGGGGCACGACATCATCCAGGAATCCCCACGATAGCAGCGTTTGCGCCTGTTCGTGATTACTCAGCATGATCATTCGCTTGGCGCGTGCCGGCCCCACCAGGCGAACACAGAGAGGCAAGGCGCGCCACATCAGGTTGATCCCGAGGTTGACCTCCGGGTACCCGACAAAACAGTCGTCCGCACCGATCCGGAAATCGCATGCGGTTGCAATGCAGGCGGCGCCACCGAGCGCAGCCCCGTGTATCGAGCAGATAGTCACCTGGTTGATTTCAGCAATCGCGCGAATCATGCGGGCACCGAGACCTGCTTGTCGACGCCGCACGAGCAGGGTGGACCCGCCGTCGGAGACGCGTTGCTTCAGGTCCGCGCCGGCACTGAAATGCTTGCCGGCTCCCCTGAAGACGACGACACGGGTCGCTTCGTCATCGAGGAAGCCTCGCGAGACCTGCTCGATCTCCTGCATGAGGCCAGTGCTTAGCGCGTTCAGCGCATCCGGGCGATTGAGGGTCACGATGGCGACACCATTGTCGCGCGTTACTTCGATAAATTCCCAGGACATGGCTACTCCCCTGAAGGAGGCACTCACCCGGACTTCTTGTCCGCCTTTGGCGCCTCGGCGGGTTTGATCATATCAGCCATCGTCTTGTGAAGCTGTTCGTAAGCGTAACCTTCAATCTGGAACTCGAAGCGATCCGTCTTGGCGGTATCGATACTCGTCGCCCGGGTCTCTCCTTCTTCCCCGGGCGTCACATCGACACGCAGCCAATGCTCGTCGTGATCCGCTACCGCTGTGAGTGTGACCTTGCTGCCATCGAACAACTCGTAAACCGATGTGATCGCGTTCTTCATGGGCTCCAACGTCCTGCCGCGGACATCGGTCGCGCGCAGGTTGACCAGGGCGCGTGCGAGGCCATCGGCAACGGTGCCGTACTTGAGTTCTGCGCCGGCGGGCAGGTTCTCCACCGTCAGGGGATCGCCCTCGGCTTTACGCGATACGACGAGTTGCTTGCCGTCGCGGTCCGTATCCACGATCTTGCGTACCTGTTCGGACTCGACGCTCAGGATGACGGGCGCAATCCACTTTGCAGGGTCGCTCTGGATTTCGCCGAGCGACGTGACCAGCCATGCCTGCTCTTCATCCGGTTTGCGGGCGAATGTTCCACCCCGCCCGGCCGATGCCGTACCGAGCAACACATCACGCTGTTCATCACTCGTTTCGATCGAAACCTGTGTCGCCGTGCTATTCGGGTCATCGAGCGATGCAACCCCGAGCGGGCCGAAATTCTCCGGTCGTGCCGTTTTACGCTCAACGTATACAGCGTCGGCAAGCTTGCCCAGAAATTCGGAAAACTTGCCGAAGTCAGCAGGATAGTTGTCCTTCTCCTCGATCACCCAGACGCCGTCCAGCTGCGAAATGGTGGTCGTGTACTTGCTGGAGGCGACCTTGACGCGTTCGACCGTCGAGAGCGACGCTTTCAGGCCTTCGAAAAGCGGCTTGCCCAACTTGGCGTCCGACGAGGCCTCTTCACGTCCCGGTTGGCTGATGAACGCGATCATCGCCATGCCGAGGATCGCGACGACGAGCAGTCCAAGGTTCTTCCTATTCACCGGCTTTGACCTCCCTTCGCGTACGAACGTAATTCACGGCAATGAGTAACAGCGTCAACACGAGCGGAATCAGGAAGATGTCCAGGAACTTCAGCATCGTGCCCAATGCCTCGATGTCCTTGTCGAGCTGGTGGCGTACGTCACGCAGCTGTTTCCTGATCCTGACCTTCTCTTGCTGGAACTGCTCAAGCGTTTTCTCCTGCTCGGGAGAAAGCGAAAGCAGGTTATTCTCCTTCTTCTCATTCTGGAGCGCGGTAAGTTTCTGTTCGGCTTCTGAGAGCTGTGCCTGCAGGTCGTTGGCGCTCTGCAGGTATTGGCTCTCAGCCTCTCGACGAAGGTCCTGCACCACATCGAACGGTCGAGAAAACCTGCCTCGGCTGCGGATGCTGATCAACGAAGCGCTCCCGACGAGATTGTCCACGGCGTTGACCACGAGGTCACCATTGTTCGCCCAGGGACTGGCGATGCGCTGGCCGAAGAAATTCTGCACATGCACCCACAGCCTGTCAGTAAGGATATCCGTATCAGCGACAACGATGACGTTCAGGTCATCGGTGCTGGTGACCAGTTCTGACTTCTTGTCCTTTGGCGCAAACGCGGACTCGGCGTGACCGGAAAGTCGAGCCGCAATCACGTAGCGTTCGCCGGTGGGCGAGAAACCCTTCTCGAGGTCTTCCGGATTGGACATGACCTGGAAGTTCGCGACATCGATCGGCGCCGCATACTTGCTCGAGGTAATCAGCGGCGTAATGTCCGTCGTCGCATCCTTCGCTATGTCGAGGATGCCTGCGGTCGATACGTTGACGCTATCGAGGGACGAGGTCACGACATCCTCTCGCGAGAGGCTGTCCTTCTGGAGCCCGAGAATCGCAAGGTGTCGTACCGGGCGCCCTTCAGGGCCGTTCACCTGCAGCGCATACTGCTGGTCGCCGATGACCTTGCCGGTCTCCATGGTCACGCCCCACTTGCCGAGCAGGCGGTTCAGGTCCGACGCTTTGCCAATTGGCGAGGAAGGCATTCCCTGCCCGGCACCACGATCCGATTCCGCCAGCGGGTCGACAAAAGCAAGGATTCGCCCGCCCTTCATCGCAAACTGGTCTATCGCGCGAAGCGAATCGTCGCTCAGCCCTTTGGGATGTACGATCACGAGGACGTCGACATCCTCCGGGATGACGCTCGCATGTTCGCCGACGTTCCTTATCTTGAATACCTGGCCGAGCTGCTCGACGACAGTCCACGGCGGCGTCGTCTGGAACGTCTGCATATCGACGTCACCATTTATCTTCAGCGAAGACATCAGTCCGACGACCGGCAAGTCAGGCTTGGAAAGTGTCTGCACGAGCCGGCTGATGTCGTATTCGAGGAATTTTTCCTTGTCGGGCTGGAGAAACGCGATCGACTCCTCGTTGTTGACGGAGTTGGTCCCTGCGATGCCGAAGTACAGATCGTTACCGTTAGGTGTCGGGACCGCCTGGAGGCCGAACGCGGTTGCCTGGTCCTCTTCATCGGAGAAGGGTTCGGGATCGACAAAGTGAAGCCTGATTTTGCCGTCGCTCTCATCCTCGTATTGCACGAGCAATTCCCGCACCCGCTGCGCATACGCGCGCAATTGGGTCAGGTTTTCACTCGCCTTGGAAGAGAAGAAGAAATAGAGGTAAAACATCCGAGGCCTGAGGTAGAGAGAAACTTGTTCGAGAGATTCACAGAGCGCGCCCGACAGGTAGTCGTCCTGGCCCAGGAAGAGGCGCGCACGCTCAAGCACAACT
>JAGRIN010000068.1 GCA_020443245.1 Pseudomonadales bacterium | reverse complement strand
ACAGTGCCCCGGAGACCCTCACCCGACTTCGGAACATGGGGGTTCCTGCGTTCAACCTCGCGACGTCGATCAACCTGATTGTCGCGCAGCGGCTCGCCAGACGGCTCTGCGATTGCAAAGTCAAACTCGATATTCCGAAGGCCGCTCTCGTCGAGAAGGGCTTCAGCGAAGAAGACGTCGACAAAGGCCTCGAAATCTACGGGCCCGGTGGCTGCGAGAAGTGTTCAGGCGGCTACAAGGGCCGTGTGGGAATTTACGAAGTTGTGAAGATCACCCCGGAAATTTCGAAGATCATCATGGAAGATGGTAATTCGATTCAGATTGCAGAAGTTTGCCAAAGACAAGGCTTCCGCAATATTTTCCAGTCGGCATTGCTCAAGGTGAAAAGCGGTATGACCAGCCTTGAAGAGGTCGACAGGGTTACCAGCGGTCACTAACAGAGAGAACGAACATGGCAGCCGCAAATACCGTTTTCGCCTGGGAAGGGACGGACAAGGCCGGGCGAAAGACCAAGGGTGAGATTACCAGCACCAACGCCAACGTCGCCAAGGCCGAGCTCCGAAAGCAAGGCATCAATCCGACCAAGGTCACCAAGAAGGCAGGCGGCCTGAGTATTTTCGGGAAGATGGGTTCCAAGATCAGCGCGTCGGACATTGCGCTGTTCACTCGCCAGCTCGCCACCATGATGAAAGCCGGTGTGCCGCTCGTCCAGTCGTTCGAGATCGTCGCTGACGGCATCGACAACCCGGCAATGAAGGACCTGATCCTGAAGATCCGCGACGACGTCTCCTCCGGTAACTCATTCGCCCACGCGATCGAACAGCACCCTGCCCAGTTCGACGAGCTTTTCTGCAACCTTATCGATGCCGGCGAACAATCCGGTGCACTCGAGACGATGCTGGATCGTCTCGCGACCTACAAAGAGAAAACGGAAGCCTTGAAAGGCAAGATCAAGAGCGCGATGAACTACCCGATCGCGGTCCTGGTGGTCGCCAGCGTCGTTTCCGGCATCCTGCTGGTCAAGGTTGTCCCGCAGTTCGAAGAGATCTTCGCGGGCTTCGGCGCTGAGCTGCCGGAGTTCACACAGATGGTCGTGGACCTGTCGCGATGGATGCAGGACTGGTGGTTCATCATCGTTGCGATCATCGCGGCGCTGATCTTTGCCTACCGTGAAGCGCACAAACGTTCAGAAGCGATCCGCGACGGCCAGGAACGACTCATGCTCAAGCTGCCGATCCTGGGCGATATCCTCGATAAATCCTGCGTTGCCCGTTTCGCGCGGACGCTCTCCACGACTTTCGCTGCCGGTGTGCCACTGGTCGATGCACTGGAATCAGTTTCTGGTGCCGCGGGTAACGTGGTCTACAAGGAAGCGATCCTCAAGATCAAGGACGATGTGTCGAGTGGTATCCAGCTCAACTATTCGATGAAACAGTCGAATGTGTTTCCCAACATGGTCATCCAGATGGTCGCGATCGGCGAGGAATCCGGTGCCCTCGACGGCATGCTGGACAAGGCCGCGACCTACTACGAAGAAATGGTCGACAACGCCGTGGAAGGCCTGACGAGTCTTATGGAACCGCTCATCATGTCGTTCCTTGGGGTCGTGATCGGCGGCCTGATCATCGCCATGTACCTGCCGATCTTCTCGATGGGCCAGGCGGTCGGTGGCGGCGGTCCGCACTAGGACGCCCGCCCGCGCATGACGGAATATCTCGCCGCGCTGCAGGCGGCCTACCCCATATTGGTCTATGCGATCGTGCTGATGTTCGGCATGATCTTCGGCAGTTTTCTCAACGTCGTGATTCACCGCCTGCCCGTGATGATGGAGCGGGACTGGCAAGCACAGGCGCGAGAAGTGCTGGGCCAGGAACCTTCCCTCGCGACTGAACCCTACAACCTGGTCGTGCCTCGCTCTGCCTGCCCCGGGTGCGGAAGACAAATCAAGGCGATCGAGAACATCCCCGTTGTCAGCTACCTGTTCCTGCGTGGACGCTGCGCCGGATGCGGCATGCACATCTCGGCGCGTTACCCGGCAGTGGAGCTCGCAACCGGGATCCTGTTCGTGCTGGTCGTCGCGAAACTGGGACTGACCCCGGCAGGACTTGCCGGTGTCACGCTGACCTTTGCGCTGATCGGGGCCTCGATGATCGACTATGACCATCAGCTGATCCCCGACGACATCAGCCTGCCGCTCATGTGGCTGGGACTCATCGTCAACTACTTCGATGTCATCGTCGGGTTTCGCGATGCCTTCTGGGGCGCAGTCGCAGGCTACCTGTGCCTCTGGACGGTATACCAGGCATTCAAGCTGGTGACCGGCAAGGAAGGCATGGGGTATGGCGACTTCAAACTGCTCGCCGCACTCGGCGCATTCATGGGCTGGCAGATGCTGCCGCTCATTGTGATCCTCTCCTCGTTCGTCGGCGCCATCATCGGCGGCGCACTGATCGTGTTCGGGCGAGACCGCTCGCATCCGATTCCATTTGGCCCCTATCTCGCGATCGCGGGCTTCATCGCACTTTTGTGGGGGCATGAACTCACCACCACCTGGTTACAATTCACGGCAGTAAAATGAGCTTTGTAGTAGGACTGACCGGCGGCATCGGCAGCGGCAAGACGGCTGTTTCCGATGCGTTCGAGGCACTTGGCATCACCATCGCGGACGCGGACGTGGCGTCACGTACGGTCGTCGAACCCGGCAGGCCGGCGCTGGCGCAGATTGTCTCGCACTTTGGCGAGAGTATTCTTCAAGCTGACGGCACGCTGGATCGCGCTCGATTGCGCAAGATCGTATTCACGGACGCTGGCGAACGAAAAATTCTCGAGTCTGTTACAGTGCCCGCGATCATGCGCGAGCTGACCGGGATTCTCGAACGGAGCACGTCGCCTTATGCCATGCTGATGCTCTCGAGCGGCGGTGGGCGCTCACCGCTTGTTCAACGCAATCTCGTGGTGGATGTCCCCGAGGACGTCCAGGTCGCAAGGGTCACCGCACGTGACGACAATACGCCCGAGCAGGTGCGCGCAATCATGGCCGCGCAGCCTTCGCGAGAGCAACGCCTCGCCTACGCTGACGACGTGATCGAAAATACGGGCACCCTCGATGAACTCAAGGCGGCGGTGGCAAGGCTCCATCGCCAATACCTCGACATGGCAGGCAAACATGGCTGACGTTAAAGTAAAGTGCCCGACGTGCCAGAAGGACGTTCGGTGGACGAGCGACAACATCTACCGCCCGTTCTGCTCTGAACGTTGTCGACTCATCGACCTGGGAGAGTGGGCCAGCGGCAATCGCTATATTCCCGAAGACGCCGAATACGACGACGCGACCGCGGACGAGATAGAAAGGGCGAGGAACAACAAAGAGGGGAATTAACCACCCCGCTGACCGCGCGCAGCAAGGTCATCCTGACCGGAGCGCGAATGCGCGGAGCGGAAGGACCTCAGCGCCAAACGTACGCACCCCCTCAATCGAAGCCATCGCCACACCACCGCCGAGATCCCTCGGCTCCGCTCGGGACGACTCTACGTCCGGTACTCTGCGTTTATCGTGACGTAATCGTGTGAGAGATCTGTGGTCCAAACCGTCTCGCGCGCATCGCCTGCATTGAGTTCGATACGAATCAGGATCTCTTCCTTCGCCACCACGGCTGCGCCTGCCGCTTCGGTATAGTCCGGGTGCTTCTGGCCGGCTCGCATGAGTTGCACATCACCGAGATAGACGTCGAGCTTGTCGATGTCGATGGTCACCGGCGCCTTGCCGATCGCCATCACGATGCGTCCCCAGTTGGCATCGCTTGCTGAGAGAGCAGTCTTCATTAGCGGGGAATTCGCAATCGAATAGGCGATGGCGAGACACTCCTCGCCCGACTTGCCGCCACCGACCTGCACTTCGACAAACTTGGTGGCACCCTCGCCGTCACGAACGATGGCTTGCGCGAGTTCGAGACAAAGCGAATCCAGTGCTTCCGCGAACGCCTCACTGGTCGTGACGTCGACCCCGGCGGCGCCGGTTGCCGTGAGCATGCACGAGTCGTTGGTGGACGTATCGCTGTCGATGGTGATGCGATTGAAGGATTTGTTCACCGCACGCGCCAGGTGCGCTTTCAAAGCCCCAGGCTCACACGCCCCGTCGGTCGCCATATAACACAGCATCGTCGCCATGTTCGGCTGGATCATGCCAGCGCCTTTCGCGATGCCTGTCAGCGTCACCACTTTTCCGTCGATGGATACTTCACGCGAGGCAATCTTCGGCCTGGTGTCTGTGGTCATGATGCCGCGGGCCGCTTCAAGCCAGTTGGTTTCGGACAGCCCGGAAATCGCCGACGACAGCGCATTCGTCAGTTTCTCGACGGGCAGGCGTTCACCAATCACGCCGGTCGAGAACGGGATCACTTCTTCAGGCGAGGCGCCTGTAAGTTGCGACATCGCCTTGCAACAGGCGAGCGCGTCCTGGACGCCGACCTCGCCGACACCGGCATTGGCATTGCCGCTGTTGATCAGGAAGTAGCGGGAATGAGGGTTCGAGAGATGCCGTTTGCCGACCTGCACGGGGGCGGCAGCAAACAGGTTTTTTGTGAACATGCCGGCGGTTGCGCTGCCCGGCGAAAATTCAAAAAGAACGAGGTCGTTCTTGCCGTTCTTCTTGATCCCGGCGGCAACCGACGACAGTCGCACACCACCAACTACCTTGAAATCAGTCGTGCTTTCACCAACTGCCATGGGGACTCCTTATCGCAGCTACTGAAGTTGTCCGTGACAAGCCTTGAATTTCTTGCCTGAGCCGCAGGGACAGGGTTCGTTGCGGCCCACCTTGCGCTCGCGACGCACGAACGGCACGGCCTTATCGTCACCCTGCGAGTCGTCCGGCGCACCGGGCTGTTGCCCCGGGCCGGCCAATGCGTTTGCCTCCTGGTGGTTGAAGTTCAGCTTCGCGCGCGCTTCTTCCTCCCGACGCTGGCGCTCGACCGCCTCGACGTCTTCCTCGCTCTGCAGCCGAACCCGCGCAAGCGTCTTGATGACTTCCAATTTGACGTTGTGCAGCAATTCCTCGAACAGCTCGAACGCCTCGCGTTTGTACTCCTGCTTGGGCTGCTTCTGCGCATAGGCGCGCAAGTGGATGCCCTGGCGCAGGTAGTCCATCGCGGCAAGGTGCTCTTTCCAGAGCGTATCGAGGATACGCAGCATGATCTGCTTCTCGAAGATACGGATACCCTGCCCGATCGCCTCGGCTTTCTTGTCGTAGTCTCCCTTCACAGACCCGACGATTTTCTCGCGCAGCGTCTCTTCGTGGAGCTGGTCGTCCTCATCGAGCCATTGCTGGATCGGCAAGTGTGCGTTGTATTCGGTGTGCAGTGCCTGCTCGAGGCCGGCGATGTCCCATTGTTCTTCCAGGCTCTGCGGCGGCACATAGTCGCTGATGAGCTCGTTGATCACGTCTTCCCAGAGCGCAGAAATCGTTTCGGAAACATCTTCCGACTCCATCAGTTCGTTGCGCTGTGCATAGATCATCTGGCGCTGGTCATTGGCAACGTCATCGTATTCGAGCAGTTGCTTGCGTATGTCGAAGTTGCGGCCCTCGACCTTGCGCTGCGCCTTCTCGATAGCATTGGTGACCATCTTGTGCTCGATCGCCTCGCCCTTCTCCATGCCGATCCGCTGCATCAGCGACTTGACGCGGTCAGAGGCGAAGATACGCATCAGGTTGTCGTCCATCGACAGGTAGAAGCGCGAAAGACCCGGGTCACCTTGCCGGCCCGCACGGCCGCGAAGCTGGTTGTCGATCCGGCGACTCTCATGACGCTCGGTGCCGATGACGTGCAGTCCGCCTGACGCGAGCACCGCATCGTGGTTCTTCTTCCACTGGGCCTTGATCGATTCGATTTGCTCGTCTGTCGGGTTCTCGATGTTCGCGACTTCCGCTTCCCAGTTGCCGCCGAGGATGATGTCTGTACCACGACCTGCCATGTTGGTGGCGATGGTCACGGTACCCGGACGTCCCGCCTGCGCAATGATCTCCGCTTCCCGCTCGTGGAACTTGGCGTTCAGGACGCTGTGCGGGATCTTGCGCTTCTTGAGCAGTTCAGAAAGCCTTTCAGACGATTCGATCGAGGCCGTACCGACCAGCACGGGTGCTCCGTTTGCGATCATCTCGTTGATCGCATCGACAATCGCATCGTACTTCTCTTCCATCGTCAGGAAGATCAAGTCGTTCATGTCCTTGCGAATCATCGGCAGGTTGGTCGGAATCACGACGACATCGAGTCCGTAGATCTGGCGGAACTCGAACGCCTCGGTGTCCGCCGTACCCGTCATGCCGGCCAGCTTGTCGTACAGCCGGAAGTAATTCTGGAAAGTCGTGGACGCCAGCGTCTGCGTCTCGTTGGTGATGTTGACGTTTTCCTTGGCTTCGATGGCCTGGTGTATGCCGCCAGACCAGCGGCGCCCGGGCATGGTGCGCCCGGTATGCTCGTCGACGATGACGACCTCGCCGTTCTGGACGATGTAATCGACATCACGCTGGAAGAGGCTGTGTGCCTTCAGGGCATTGTGGACGTGATGGAGCAGCGACAGATTCGACGTACCGTAAAGCGAATCGCCCTCTTTCAGCAACCCGTTCTTCACGAGCAGCATCTCGATCTTCTCGTGCCCGTCCTCGGTGAGTTCCACATCGCGCTGTTTTTCGTCAACGTAGTAGTCGCCGGGCGTCTCGACCTCGTTCAGGATGTCTTCCGCGGTCTTGTGCTGACGGGTCAACTGCGGCGCGATCTTGTTGATCGTCCGGTAGATCTCCGACGTGTTCTCCATCCCACCGGAAATAATGAGCGGCGTGCGCGCCTCATCGATGAGAATCGAGTCGACCTCGTCGACAATGGCGAAGTGCAAGGGCCGCTGGACGCGCTCTTCAAGGCTGAACGCCATGTTATCGCGCAGGTAATCGAACCCGAATTCGTTGTTCGTGCCGTAAGTGATGTCGCAACTGTAGGCGTGACGCTTCTCTTCGGTGGACTGCCCGGCATGCACGACGCCAACCGTCATGCCCAGCATTTCATACACCGCGCCCATCCACTGCGCGCCCCACTTGGCGAGGTAGTCGTTGACCGTGACGAGGTGTACGCCCCTGCCGGAAATCGCATTCAGGTACAGCGGCAGGGTCGCGACCAGCGTCTTGCCCTCACCGGTGCGCATCTCTGCGATCTTGCCGTCGTGAAGCACGCTCCCGCCCACCAACTGGACGTCGAAGATCCGCATCCCGAGCGCCCGCTTGCCCGCCTCTCGCACGGCGGCAAACGCCTCCGGCAGGATGTCGTCTGTTGTCTCGCCGGATTCGAGGCGCGCGCGGAACTCCTCGCGCTTGTTCTTGAGCGCCTCGAGAGACAGCGCCTCCATTTCCTCCTCGAGCGCGTTCACGCGGGCAACGATCTTGAAACGACGCTTCAGTTCGCGGTCGTTCTTGCTGCCGACGATCTTTCTAATGACCTGCATTACCATCTTGGTGTTCTCTGGATGTGTCGCTTGTGGAACGAGGGATATCCGGGCGTTGCCCGATCCGGCCTGCGCGGGCCCGATTCAACCAAGCGTGGGGTCACCGACTGGCGCGATGGATATACGCGGAGGGGTCGACGACGCGACCGTTTTTGAAGACTTCGAAGTGGACGTGAGGACCGGTGGCCCGGCCGCTGTGACCCATCAGTCCGATCACCTGGCCCTTCTTGACGATGTCGCCCGCCTTGACCAGGAGTTCCTTGTGGTGACCGTATCGGGTAGAGAAACCACCGCCGTGGTTGATTTCCACCATCTTGCCGTAACCGCTGCGCACGCCGGCGAACACGACGACACCGGCGGCGACCGTCATGACATCCTGGCCTTCCTTTCCGGCGAAATCGACGCCGTTATGCCAGGCGCGACGACCGTTGATCGGGTCGGTTCGCATGCCGAAGCGGGATGACATCCATCCCTTGTTGACCGGACGGCCTGCGATGAAAACGTCGTTCTGGATCTTGCGATTGACGAGCAGTGTCTCGAGTACACTCAGTTGCTGTTCACGGTTCTCGATGTCTTCCGCGAGTTGCCCCAGCATTTGCATATAATCGGGTGGATCGATCGGGTTGCCCTCGTCCGGGACTTCCGGACCACCCATTGCAGGCGGCTTGGAGAAATCGAATTCACCTTCATCAAGCTTGGCGACATTGGTGAGCCGTTCGCCAAGTGCATCGAGGCGGACAATCCGCGCCTGCAACTGGGCCAGGCGCACCGAGCTGGCTTCGAGATTCACCTCCGCGTCGCGTTTCGCGGCCTCGACAGCCTGGTCCTGCTCCTGGAGTACCTGGCGCCATTTGCTGACCATCTCGCCGGTCAGCGCCGCCTCGCCGACTCCGTGCCGGTACGAAAGATAGCCAACCGCCGCAGGAATGCCCAAAAGCCCTGCGATCGTCAGGCCCACCAACAAGCCGTTTGCAGTAAACGATCTCGCCCGGCCAGAATGGTTATCGACGATGATAAACTTCATTGAATCGGTCGTATCTTCCGGTACTCGTTAATTCGGTCGTGTCGCGACGCTGGTATTCTTATCATATCGTCCGACAGTGAAACTCCCTTTAACCCAAGCCTGCTGCCATCCATGACTCGCATTCCCGGCTCGATCAAACGTCCTTCCCAGCTCCTGGGCGGCTCGCTCGGGCCGCTGATGCAACATGCCCGGCAGTTGATCGAACTACAGAACCGGGTCCGTGCCATCATTCCCGGCGAAATCCACGTTGCCTCGATCGATGCGGGCACATTGCACCTCATCGTCCCTTCGGCCGGACTCGCTACCCGGGTCCGCTACAACCAACGCAAACTCATCGCTCGCCTGCACCAACCGGGCAAGCTCAGCGTCGAACGGGTAAAGGTATCAGTCAGGCCGGACGCGCCGCAACATGCACCCGACAGCCGAACCGCGCGCCCCCCGTCCGCTGAAAGCGGTCGCTCGATCGCTTCCACGGCTAAATATATCGAAGATGCCGGTCTCCGCAAAGCGCTGATGAAGCTGGCTGACCGCGCGAAACCGGAATAATGCACCAAATTTGTGCAATCTACTCTGCGAACACTGTTCGCGAGTAGGCGACCGGGACCTGTTCCGGGTCGTCGAACGTGACGATCTCCCAGGCATCCGGATGCTTCAGCAGCTCTTCTCTCAGCGCGTGATGGGCGGAGTGGCCGGACTTGTGGCCAACAAACTCGCCGATGATCGCGTAGCCCAGCAAGTAGAGGTCGCCGATGGCATCAAGGATCTTGTGTCGCACGAACTCGTCCTCGTGGCGCAGTCCCTCGTCATTCAGGACCCGGTATTCGTCGACGACGACGGCGTTATCGAGGCTACCGCCCTGGGCCAGGTTCTGTTCGCGCAGGAACTCGAACTCCTGCATCAGGCCAAAGGTGCGGGCCCGGCTGACTTCCTTGACGAACGAGGTCGTACTGAAGTTGACGCTGGCGCGCTGCTCACGGATAACCTGGTTATCGTAGACAATCGTGTGGCTGACCTTGAATCCATCGAAAGGCTGGATCCAGGCGCTCTGGCCGTGCCAGCGCACACCCTCGGGGCCGGTGACGCTGATCTTCTTCTTGATGCGCATGAATTTCTTGAGGGCTTTCTGCTCGACGATGCCGGCCGACTGGATGAGGAACACAAACGTCGCCGCGCTGCCATCCATAATGGGCATTTCCGGGCCGCTGACCTCGACAAAGGCATTGTCGATCCCGAGACCGCTGAACGCCGACATGAGGTGCTCGATCGTGGACACCTTCTGGCCACCACCCGCGATGGTGGTGGCAAGGGTCGTATCGCATACGTTGGCGGAAAGTGCCGGAATCTCCACGACCGGGTCGCAATCCACCCGCCGGAAGACGATACCGGTATCCGGTGGTGCCGGACGAAGGGTCAGGTAGACCTTCTCCCCCGTGTGCAAACCCACCCCTGTCGCCCTGATAACATTGTTAAGTGTGCGTTGACTGATCATTCTTGTTTTAGGCCCCCAAAAACGGCGCGAAATAGTACCAGAATCCGGCTTGATTACCTACCGGATACTGCCGGTCGAACTCCCCGCTACTTCGACTGCAGCCGGTCTCAATAGTTGCACCAGAACAGGTACCCCCGCATCAATTTCCCGAAAAAAACCGACGATCAGTCAGCCTGGCGTCGCAGGAAGGCCGGAATATCGAGATATTCAAGGTCCTTACCGCCCTGGCCGCCTTTTTCCAGCCCGCCGGCCGCCGCCTTGCGGAGCACTGTCGGCTTGTCGAAATCGCCATAGTCCACCGCGCCGTCGCCGGCCACTTTCTTCTGCGTGTTGTCCACCACCTTGCGGGGTTTCTCGGCCTCGATGTTGCCGAGCCCGGTGGCTACCACCGTCACCCGAATCTCGTCGCCCATCTCCGGGTCGATGACGGTACCGACCACCACGGTCGCGTTGTCGGACGCAAACTCCTCGACGGTGGCGCCGACCTCTGAAAACTCGCCCAGCGAGATGTCCGCCGTCGATGCGATATTGACCAGGATTCCCCGGGCACCATGGAAATCAATGTCCTCGAGGAGCGGGCTGCGGATCGCCGCTTCGGCCGCCTCGCGGGCCCGGTTTTCGCCGGTTGCGCGTCCGGTACCCATCATCGCCATGCCCATCTCGGACATCACGGTACGGACGTCGGCAAAGTCCACGTTGATCATGCCGGGGCGAATAATGAGATCCGCGATGCCCTGTACAGCACCCAGCAGCACGTCGTCCACCGCGCCGAATGCCTTGAGCAGCGGTGTCTCCTCACCCATGATCGTGAGCAGCTTCTCGTTCGGGATCGTGATCAGCGAATCGACGTGACGCGAGAGTTCCTCGATTCCCTCCAGCGCGAGCTTCATGCGCTTCTTGCCTTCGAACGAGAAAGGCTTTGTCACGACTGCAACAGTCAGGATGTCCA
>JAGRIN010000067.1 GCA_020443245.1 Pseudomonadales bacterium | reverse complement strand
GCTTTCTTTTTTCGGCAGAAGTAGAAGTGGGAATCAGCGCTCGCCGTCGCCTGGTTCGTACCGAAGCTGGCTGCGGAT
Source organism: Pseudomonadales bacterium (assembly GCA_020443245.1). Lineage (GTDB taxonomy): Bacteria > Pseudomonadota > Gammaproteobacteria > Pseudomonadales > Azotimanducaceae > JANQJA01. The sequence continues at coordinate 10,925 of JAGRIN010000067.1, read as the reverse complement.
CGGGAGGATTGCGACCGACAGCATGCTCTCGATCAGTTCCAGTTCGTCGGTCTCGAATGCGGACATGCGGCTGAAACTGATTTCACCGAGGTAATCCTGGTTGGCGAACAGGCGGTAGTTGCACCGATACTGACCGTCAACACCGACCTGGTACCGTACGCCCTTGTGAGAGTTGGAGAAGCGCATTCCGGTGGACGAGATCCAGGACTGCGTCTCGAAGTAGAACACGTCGAGCAGGTTTTCGAGATTCGACGCTGTGTCGAGCAGGCATTTCAATTCATCGTAGATCGAGAGCCCGGCGGGCGAGTGGTCCAACTCGAAGCCGAACGTTTCCGTTGTCATCCCCATGGTGATCTCCTTCTGCCAATGGTGAGGACTTATTCAGCGAATTCCATGCCAACTTCGAGTCGTTTCTAGCTTTTCGTCGGATTTTTGAAATAAATCAACAATTTAAAGCGCGTACCACTGTGGCGTGAGTCAGGGGGTGGCAAGTTTTTGCCGCCGTATGACGGGTTTTTGGCGGTTTTTTGCCGTCCTTACGACACTACCGGGCCGTTAGCACCGCGTACCGTAAGGGTTTCGTACACCAGCGTTACAAGAAATTTACTAAAGGATTTCGCAGCACACCCGATAAAGGGCATACGACGGACACGTCGTGTGAGGTAGAGCAACACACAACAAAATACTTTGTGAGGATTTTGACCATGCCACAGACCATTAACACAAACATTGCGTCCTTGACGGCGCAACGCACATTGAACGGTTCGCAGCGAGACCTGACGACGTCGCTCCAGCGCCTGTCCTCGGGCCTGCGTATCAACAGTGCAAAAGACGACGCCGCGGGCCTTGCCATTTCGGAACGCTTCACGGCTCAGATCCGCGGCCTCAACCAGGCTGCCCGCAACGCAAACGACGGCATTTCGCTCGCGCAAACGGCTGAAGGTTCACTGAAGGAAGTCACCAACAACCTGCAGCGCATTCGCGAACTGGCCGTGCAGTCAGCCAACGCCAGCAACAGTGATTCTGACCGTGCCGCACTGCAGGTCGAAGTTTCGGAACTCATTTCCGAGGTCGACCGTGTCGCCCAGCAGACCACGTTCAACGGCATCAAGCTGCTGGACGGCACGTTCAGCAACCAGTCGTTCCAGGTCGGCGCGAACTCCGGCGAAACGATCAACGTGTCTTCGATCGCAAGTGTACGGACTTCCGACCTTGGCGCTTCGTTGTCCTCGACGATAACGGGCACGGCCGTGACTGGCGCGCTTTCTGCCGGTGACCTGCTGATCAACGGTGTTGACGTCGGCGCAGTGGCCGGCGACGCGAAAGATGTCGCAGCCAAGATCAATTCGTTGTCCGGTACGAACGTGACCGCGTCCGCGAACTCGCTGACCGTTGCCGGTAGCAGCATGACCGGTGCCGCATTGACCGGTACCATCACGATCAACGGCGTGCAGACCGCCAGCATCACCACGACCGGTACGACCACAACCGACCGTAGCTCTGTCGTCAGCGCGATCAATGCGATCAGCGCAGCGACCGGCGTTACGGCAGTGGATACCGGCGCGGATGGTACCGGTGTCGAATTGGTTGCAGTCGATGGTCGCAACATCACGCACTCGTTCACGACACTGACCGCAGCGGCCACGGGTATCGGTGCAGCCGGCACGAGCCGCAGTACTGTTACGCTGACCGGTACATCGAGCCAGGGTATCGCTTTGTCGGGTGCTGCAGAAGCCAGCGCGGGTTTCACCGACAACCAGACCCAGGCAGCCTCATTGTCCGGTACCGCCGTTGCCAACCTCGATGTCTCGACGGTGTCGGGCGCGAACGCGGCACTCGGCTCGATCGACGCTGCGCTCGAGAGCATCAACGGAACGCGCGCCACGCTCGGTGCCGTGCAGAACCGCTTCGAGTCTGTCGTGACCAGCCTGCAGGCACGTTCCGAGAACCTGTCCGCTGCACGCTCGCGCATCCAGGACGCCGACTTCGCGATGGAAACCGCGTCACTCACACGTGCGCAGATCCTTCAGCAAGCCGGTACGGCAATGCTGGCCCAGGCCAATGCGATGCCGCAAGGAGTGCTGTCACTGCTGCAATAACGATTCTCTCCCCAGAACCTCGAGTGGCCGAAAGGCCACTCTCTTTTTTTTGAGAGGCAGGGCATGAACGGCGTTTTACGTCTCGACCGACTGAAAGTAGCGTCGAAGCTCTTCTTGTTTCTCACTATCCCGGTGCTGTGTATCGGTTTCCTCTTCGTCGCCGGCGTATCGCCGCGCATCGCGGAGATTGAAGACAGCCGCAAGCACCTCGAATTCAACCGCGTTGGCGAGTCACTGGTTGCACTCGACGATGCCCTGGGCGCCGAACGTGGCGCCGCTTTGTTGTTCGCCGCCGGCGTCATCGACCGCGACGCGTACCGCGAGGCGCAAATCGGCACCGACGCTGCGGTCGAAGCGCTGTCATACCAGATGGTCGATGCAACCGAGCAGAACTACTTCGGTCTCCACGATGAATTCGTCGATCTTCTCGAACAATTGGAATTGCTCGCCCCGATGCGTGAGGAAGCCCTGGCTTCCGGCAAGGACACCAGCGCCTGGTACGGCCGGGTCATCGATCTGAATCGACGCATTCTTTCCTTCCAGTTGGTCGTCGCAGGCGACGCCGGGCTGATGCGCTTCGTCCAGCGCCTTCTGCTCATCACTGAACTCGCGGATGAAGCCGTGATCGAGCGTGATCTCGGTCGCCTCGTGCTTGCGAGGGGAACGATCGATCGCGATACGTTCGAGGCGATGAGCGCCAGCGCCGCGAACCAACGTACGTTGTTCGAACGCTATCGTGCCTTCGGCGGGCATGACGTGGCGGCAGCGCCCAACCTGCTGTCAGGACGCATCGAACGGTATCGGCACGATCTCGTCGCCAGCGCGATCGATCGCAGCACGTTGCTGGACCTGCTCACACGGCTCGAGACGCTTGTGTCTTACGGCGTTGAAAACCGCGAACGCGCCCGCGGCGAAGCGCTGGCTTCGCTCACGCAGATCGATCGGTTGCTTCGGGGCGACGAGCGTACGTCCCTTGACAGACTTTCCGCGATCCTGCGCGGACCCGTGGAGACGTGGGAGCTGGCACTGCCGGTTATTGCAGAAATCAAGCGCGCGCCGCAGGGCTTGTTGCCGGATGACTGGACCTCTACCGCGAATGCGCGTTTGCTCGATGCACACAAGCTGAGGCGCCAGGATGCCGCGCGCATTGAAGCGTACCTGTCACGTCGCGAAGATCTTGCCTCGCAATCGCTTCGGGCGTTTGGCGCGATCACGCTGGCCGGAGTGCTCGTCACGGTATTGCTTGGCGTACTGATCGGGCGCCGCGTCGTGACAGGCATCCGCAGTATGGCGACCTCGATGCAGGGGATGATCGAGAGCGGGACATTTTCCCCGGTGCCGGACGTCGGTGGCGATGATGAATTGACAACGATGGTGGGAACCTTCAACGAACTCGTGGAGGGCCGCCTTGCCGCGGAGCAACGAGCGCTCGCGTTGCAGTCGGAGCTGCTCGAGGCTGAACGGGCACATGCCGCGGAACTCGAAATGCGTGTCAAGGAACGTACCGCATCACTCAAGGATGCACTCGCTGCGGCACAGGTTGCGACGCGGGCGAAGAGTACGTTTCTCGGCAACATCTCGCATCACGTGCGGACGCCACTCAATGCGATTCTCGGCTACACGCAGCTGCTGCTTCTCAACGCGCCGGGCGGCACGAAGGAACGTGGGCAGCTCGAGCGCATTCGCGAGAACGGAATGGAGTTGCTCTCGCTCATGGACAGCGTGCTGACGATGGTCAGGCTCGAGAAGGGCGACGTCGAAATCGCGTCGTCGATCGTTGACGTGAGAGAACAGCTCGGCAAGCTCACCGCGAGAATTTCATCGAGAGCGAAACATGTGCCGATTCAGCTCGACGTTGCCGACGACGTCCCGGCACTCGTGTCTGTCGATGCGGGAAAGATCGAAACGGCGCTTTTTCACCTGCTGGAGAATGCGGTCCGGTTCACGGAGAAGGGTCGCATTCGACTTGCGCTGTCATCCTCGCAGGGTCGGCTCGATTTCCTTGTGGAGGATACCGGGATCGGTATGTCCGAAGCAGAGGTGCGGCAGGCGTTTCATGTTTTCGACCAGGTAGTGCCGGGATGTGAGTCGAAGGGTGGTACCGGCGTCGGACTTTCGATTGTGCACAGTATTGCAGGGCTCCTGGGCGGCGCTGCGAAAATCGAGAGCGTCCCGGGAGAAGGGACGCGCGTCAGCCTGTCGATCCCTTTCGAGCCGGTGGGTCAGCCTGAAGCCGAGGAGAATGTCATTCCGGTGCTGCCGGATGAACTGAAGTCCCGATTCGGGGCGGCCGTCCGCCGCGCCGATGTGATCGAGATGCGCGAACTGGCGCGCGAAGTGGCAAGCCGGGACGCGCCATCTGGCAGGGCGCTCGTCCGGATGGTCGAGCGATACGACTATGACGGGCTGGCACGCGTCGTCGGGGAAGATTCGGGCGGCCGCTAAAGTCCTTCGTCGAACGGTCGATAACAAGGTCAACAACGATTCTATTCTCCATCGCTGCCCTTGTGAGCAGCCTGGGTTCGACGTGTGACATTGCACCAAACGCCTACAGATCCTGATGTACTGCTGTGCGACCCGGCACAGCTCGACTTTTTGACGCGAACGTTGCGTGCGGGCACGTGGCGATACGATCGCGACACGACGCTGTTTGTGATGTCGGCCGAAGCGGCAAGGATTCTCGGGTGTGCCGGGGATGACGGGGTCGAGGCGATGCTGTCGCGGCTGGCGCAGCCGGATCGAGAGACGATCTCGGCCGCGCTCGCGGGCGGCCACGACGGGGACCGGGTGGTCGAACTGACGAGTGGAGACTGGCGCAGGCTTGCCTGGGAGGTCAACGGCCCCACTGTGCGCGGCGTGGTCAGTGTGAGTGATTCGCCCACGAGGCAAGGTTCGCGCACCCAACTGGTCGGGGACCGCTTCGTGGAGTTGATGGGCATGTTGCCGTTCGCCTCCGCGGTATTCGACCGGGACATGGTGCCCGTATTCGTCAATCCATTGGCGGAGTCGCTTGTCACAGAGGATTCGGAGACGGGCAAGTCCAGGCTGCTCTTGTACCAGGCGGGAACCGATCGTCTTTGCTCCGCGGATGACCTGCCTGTGCGAAAGGTTTTCAAGACGAGACGGGCCGCCTCCGTATCCGATATCGAGAAAATAGCGAGTTCCGGCCGCCGTGTGCCACAGGTAGTCTGGGCGAAGCCGTTTGCGACCGATGAGGATGGCCGCGTCGAACAGGTCATTGCCGTCTTTCTGTCCAGCGATCACCAGAGCCTTTCCAAGCAGCTGCAGCAGGTGCGAATGGAGGCTGAGAATGCCGCCCGGGCAAAGAGCCGTTTTCTCGCCAACATCTCACACGAGCTGCGTACGCCGCTTACTGCGATCCTGGGCTTTTTGCAGCTGACGGCCCAGAGCGGCGAAGTCGGCAAGCGCCAGGTGCGTAACATCGAACTCGCGATGGAGAGCGGCATGAAGCTGCAATCCTTGATCGACAACATCCTCGAGATCGCGCAGATCGAGGCGAACGAATTGATCCTGGACGAGGCCGATTTCGACCTGCGCGAAATGATTGCCACGATCGATGCGTCTTATGCCCCCCTGGCGGAACTAAAGGGCCTGCGCTTCGTTACCCGCGTGGACGACTCACTGTCGGTGATCCGGACGGACCGCGAGAAGATCCGCCAGATGCTGGTCGTGCTCGTCGACAATGCGGTCAAGTTTACCAATCACGGCAGTGTGAAGCTGCACGCCTTTCGTGAAGGCAGGCTTCTTGTGATCGAGGTGGTCGATACCGGTAAGGGCATTTCCGATGACCGGAAAAACCGGTTGTTCGAGCCTTTCCAGGACCAGCTCGACTACCAGTCGGAGTATGGCCAGGCGATCGGCCTCGGCCTGCCCATCTGCAAGAGCTACGTGAGCCTGATGCATGGGTCGCTCACGGTCGAAAGCGAACAGGCGCGTGGCACGACGTTCCGCATCGCGTTGCCGGTACTCGGCGGCGACGAGGCACCGCCGGTCGCCCCGTCTCCAGGCAGTGACGAGTTCGAACCTGATTTCGAGGACGACTTCGAGGACGACATGGGCGAGGGCGACTGGGAATGCCTCGCAGAGGCAGTCGGCTCGCTCGACGTGATGGTCCGCGATGCGCTGCGCAACGCCATCCTGAAGGCCGACCCGGGCTCGTTTCGCAAACTGCTTTCGGCCAGCGAGCTGCCTGAACAGTTCGCCCACCAGGTGGAATACCTGGTCAATACCTATCAATACGATGACGTACTTTCGCTGCTCGCAGCCGACGAGAGAACGGGATAACGGGGAGAAAGGGAATGTCTTTCATGATCTACTGCGACAAGGAAAACAAGGTCATCTACCAGAAAGTGCAGGGAGAGTTCACCGCATCTGAACTCACCGAGGCCAATGTTGCGATCAGGTCGATCGAGCGATCATTCGAGTACAACCTGCTCCTCGACTTTTCACAGATGCGACTGCTCGATGTGCACGAGGACATGCTCGAGGAAATGGGTCACAAGATCCGTCATGAGATCCCTGTGCGCCTGCGGGCAATCGTCGTGCCCGAGCGGTTCGAAGAGCAGGCGCAAGCATTTGCCGCGCATGCCGGCAATGCATTCGGGCATGTTCATGTGTTCAATGAGTTGTCATCGGCGTGCAACTGGCTGCTGATTTCCGAACGGGAGCTGGTGTCCAGGTGTGGCGGCTATCGCCCTGAGGACGCCGTTTACGACTCGCGCTCCGATCACTGGAGCTACATGTCGAATTGATCAGGCCGTGGGCGCGTTGACGACCTCGGCAACAACACTGACGAGACGCCCCATGTCGACAGGCTTCGTCAGGAAGTCATTGCAACCGGCCTGGCGCGCTTCGCGTTCGTAGTCGTCCTCCTGGTAGGCAGTGACGATGATAATCGGCAAGGTGTCACTGTCCCATCGGGTGCGAAGTTCACGTGTGGCCGCAATACCGTCCATGACGGGCATGGCGATGTCCATCAGGATGAGGTCTGGTCGATCTTCTGCGACACTCAGGACGGCCTGCTTGCCGTCTTCGGCGAAGGAGAGCCTGCAGTCAAAGACGCCGAGCAGCTCTTTCATGAGGTGACGGTTGGTTTCGATATCGTCGACGATGAGGATATGTTTCGGGTTTGCCATGGCAATGATTCCATCGAGGCATCAGGTAGTGACGTTCGCGCTCATGTCGAGCGGTCCCATCGAGGCCAGGGAAGCAAATCCAGGTGACGGTAACAATGTCCATTTCTCCGGCCGTCAGGGCCGGCGTCTATCGCATGGTCTGGCGCCGTTCGAGGCATGATACGCCGCAAATGTAACGTTCATGTGACGATTGTGTAGCCGATTGCAACGCCGTCGCAAGTTGGCCGGTTCGAGACGGAATTAGCTGGTAAACTGGGCGGCGTCGCCCTGAGAGAAGATCGGTTGTTCAAATCCTGTGTATTGACGGACTGGCGCGAGGTGAAAGCGCTGGAACCGGAATGGAACACGCTGCTTTCCGCCAGCAGCGCCGATTGCCTGTTCCTGACCTGGGAGTGGATATCCAGCTGGATCGAGATTGCGGGCGCGAATGTCGACCCCTGGTTCGTTGTGGTACGTGATGCCGGGGACGGCCTGGTTGGCGTCGCGCCATTTTATCTCGCACATACCCGCTTGCTCGGCGTCGTCGGATTCAGGACGCTGCGTATTGCATCGGATCACGCAACAGGCTTCGAATACGGCGACTGGATCGTCGACGCCTCAGTTGAACGTGAAGTGTACGCCGAGATCGGTCATGAACTTGCACGCCGGCGCCGGGCGTGGGACATCATCTGGATGCCGCGCATGTCGGGATGGAGCGGCGCCCTCGAGAGAATCACGCGCGCCGCAGATGACGCCTCGTTGCCGTGGCACGAACGCCCGCATCCCTTTTCCGCAGTACCGCTTCCTTCGAGTCTTGCGGAATACGAGGAGGGGATGTCCTCGAATCGCCGCCAACAGATGCGCCGCAAGAAACGCAAGCTGCTCGGCACTGATGGCGTGAGCATCAAGGCGTGTGAACGGACTGAAGACCTGCCCGCTTTTCTCGACAAGTTGTTCGAACTTCATCACCGCCGGCGCATGTTGCTGGACGATCCCGGAACGTTCGAGCGAAAGCCCGCTACCGCGTCGTTCTACCGTGCCTTTGCCGCTCGCGCCCTCGACAGGGGATGGCTTCGGCTCATTGCCATGCTGCAGGGAGATGACATCGTCGCGATCCAGATCGGATACGCGTACGGCGGTGTGTTCCATCAGTTGCAGGAGGGATTCGATCCGGACTATGTCGACGGGGCGGGCAACGTGCTGCGCCACATTGTCATCGAGCAATGCATCGACGAGGGACTGGGCGCCTACGACTTCCTCGGCGGTTTTACCGAACACAAACGCCGTTGGGGTGCGGAACTGCGTGAGGGCCACGACCTGATCATCGGCAGCCCCCGCATCAAGAGCCGCCTTTTGCTGCGTGCCGACGTCTGGCCGACCGGTCGCCTGATGACCGAAGGTGGTCTTTACGATGGACCTGACGCCTGACGTGCATACCGCAAGAATCGTTTGAGCGACAGGATCGGCCGTTCGAACAGGGTCCATGAGATGGCGGCGATGACAACTGAAATCACCGTCACCGCCCCCAGGTTCACAAGGATTGCGGCGAAGCGTGCGATGTTGCCCGACTGGTCCATCGGCAACGGGTTCAGGTTCGTCCATGCCTGGATGACAGGCAAGTGGAACAGGTATATCCCGTAACTGATTCGGCCGATCGATGCCATTGGCCGTGATGCGAGCAGACTCGATACCCGGTTTGCCGGGCCCGGCATTGTGACGAGGCCGATGACGCCGAAGAAGAGCAGTCCGGCAATTGTCTGGTTGAGCAGTGAGATGCCTGCCTTCGATGAAGCGAACTCGTGCGTGATCCCGATGATGGCGAGCATGGCGACCGCGGCGGACACGGTCATGCCGGCCAGCCATGCCCACGGTATCCCGTTACGCCCGGGCGTGGTGAACCAGGCCAACAGGCCGCCCGCCGCCAGCGCATCGATTCGTGTGATCGTCCAGTAGTAGCCGGCGTCCATCATCCAGGTGTCGCCGCCAAGGAACAACGCGCTCCTGACCACAGTCGCGATGACGATGAGGGCGACAAAGAGCCGTGGCAACATCGTGATCGGCAGGAACAGGACCAATAACGGCCAGAACAGGTAGAACTGCTCCTCAACACCGAGTGACCAGAGATGAGGGAGGCAATTCTCGTCGAAGAACGGCATGACCCAGTTGATGGTGTAGGTCCACAAATAGGTCTGCTGCCTGGCGGCGAGTTCCGCCCAGCCCGGAGGCATGATGCCAGACAGCGGCACGACGAAGATCATCAGGGCCAACAAAAGGAAGTAAACCGGAAAAATCCGCAGGACCCGTCGCAGGAAGAAGATGCGCAGCGCACCTTCGGTGCCGCGTGAGGCCAGCAGGATGCGCGTGATCAGGTAGCCCGACAGTACGAAAAAGAGTTGAACGCCCATCCAGCCCGTGCCGAGCGCGACGTCCAGCAAGCGTATGAACACAGCGTTGCTCTCGTCGAGAACGCGATTTCCCATGTTGTGGAGGACGACCCAGATCACGGCGATGCAACGCAGGCCGTCGAGTCTCGCGTTGTAGGCCAGCGGCGTCAGCCGTGCCCCGTCATCTTCCGTCGACCCTGTCTCAGCGGCGTTTTGTTGCAAAGTAGAAAAGCCATTCGTCGGTTGCGTTGTCCCACGCAGCCGGCGTGAGAAGTTCTTCACCACCCCGCGCGAACACCCTGATGTTCTCGAAGTCTCGCTCGAGTTGGGCGATTTGCTCGGAGCCGCGCACATAATAATGTTTTAACCGGTAATCGTGGTAACCGTCGATGAGTTCCACGTGCCCGAGCTTCGAGACGTCCTTGACTAGTCTGTGGTCGTTCAGCAGGTAGTTGATCCTGACCCACTTCTTGAGTCGCCAGTAATAGGTTTTCGGGTTGGACAGCGTTGCTTTCCTGAACGCCGTCCAGAGCCCGAAGGAAATCGGTACGTACGGGATGTTGAAGTTGGAAAACAGAAGCGTGCCGCCGGCGCGCATAACGCGCGCGAACTCCCTGAATGCTCGCTGCCGCGCCGCATGATCCAGCGCGGACATCGCGTTGTAGCTTACCAGCACCAGGTCGAATGACTCGCTTGTCACGCCGGACATGTCGCTCATGTCAGCGACTTCAAACCTGAGCCTGTCGGTTTCCGCGAAACGTTCGCGACAGACTTCGATCATCCCGGGGGAGAAGTCAACGCCCAGGTAGGACTGGACGCGATCTGCAAAGTAGCGAGTTGTGCGACCGCAACCGACCGCGACATCGAGCATCCGCATCTGCGGGAGTGACGATTCGTATTCCCGGAGCAACCACTCTTCTGCCGGCTCCAGGTAGTCGAGGTTCCGGTACGCGTCGACCACCCCCGGATCCCTGTAGACATCGATGTGCATATTCTGGGTCCTTTTGGGTGCCGGCGTCCGGAAACGTCTTGATACAGCGTTACGTGATGAGATCCAATGCCAGAAACCGGGTAATCAACCGGTCCTGCATGACTTTTTTCGAGAATCCGTGGTTTGCGTTCTCGATCCAGTGCAGGTTCAGCATGCCGTCGCGCATTCCGGCGCTGGTTTGTCGCGGTGCAAAGAGTTTCAGTATGTCGTAGCCGGGATCGCTCTCTGCGAGAAGCAGTGTCAGGGGCCGGCCCTGGCGTCGTGCGCGTTCGAGATCGCCGGCGAGCCCCTCGGGTAGACGCTTTGACAACGCACT
>JAGRIN010000066.1 GCA_020443245.1 Pseudomonadales bacterium | reverse complement strand
GCCTTGTAGGCAATGTGCAGCAGCATGAGCCGGGCCTTGTAAATCTCCGCGGCGCAGTCTGCCATCATCCAGCGTACACCCTGTCGGTCCGCCAGTCGCTCACCGAATGTTTCACGATTGACCACGTGCTTTGCCGCGAGGTCCAGCGCGCGCTGTGCCATCGCAACGTTGTGCATCCCGTGACGCAGGCGACCGTAGGCGAGACGATGCTGGCCCATGTTGAAGCCCTGTCCACGTCCACCCAGAATGTTCTCGCGCGGCACGCGCAGGTTCTCGATGTTGATCTCCGAGTGCGAGCCGCCGAGTTTCAGGCCGAGTTCAGTGTGAGGCTGCATCGTTTCAATGTTACGGACGATCTGGTATCCCGGATTCGGCAACTCGACAATGAAAGTCGAATACTGTTCGTGACGTGCCGCGTCCGGGTCGGTCTTCGCCATCACGACGGCAATGTCTGCAACGCTGGCGGAAGAGCTGAACCACTTCTCGCCATTCAGGATCCACTCGTCACCTTCGAGAACCGCGGTCGTCTGCATGCCCGTTGCGTCAGCGCCGGCAGCTTTTTCCGTCATCGAGTAGCAGATGCGCTTCTCGCCGTTCAGCAACGGCTTCAGGAACTTTTCCTTCTGGTAATCGGTGCCGTGCTCGAGGAGCGTCATCATGGTCGCGTCGTCGGGGCCTTGCGTGTTCATTGACAAGGCGCCGAGGAAACTCTCACCCAGTTCCATCTGCACCAGCGCGTTGGCCAGCGGCCGAAGGCCCATACCACCATGTTCCTTTGGCACGAACGGGCACCACAAGCCCTGGGAACGTGCCTTGGCGCGCAAGTCAGCGAGCACACTGTCGAAGTTGTCTGCGGTACAGATTTGTTCGGCGGGATGACACTCCTCCTGCACGAACGTGCGGACCTTGTTGCGAACCGCCCTGACGTCTTCCGGGATCTCGAAGTCGATCATCTTCTCTTCTCCTCTTGATTCATACCGCCCGCAGTCTCATCCCTTTCGCCCGCATTGACAAGTTTGACAACCTGGCGGCGGGCGCGTAACGTTGATCCTGCTTTTGAGCCGCGCCGTGTCGCGGCTTTTCTGTTTCTGGCAGGCACGCAACCCATGCGCCGCCTGCCACGCTTCCCGTTGTGGCCAGACCACTTCATCAACCACCATCGAGGAGCGAAAAACATGCTTTCACAATCCCGCCTGCAGACGATCATCTGGACCTCCCGCCTGCCTGCCGCTGAAGCTTTCTATCGAGACGTTTTGGGACTGACCGTCAAATCCCGATCCGACGGCGCTGTCGTCTTCGACGTTGGCGGTGCTGACCTTCGGCTATCACCGGTTCCCGCAACGAGTCCGTCCGAACACACAGTAGCTGGATTCGAGGTGCCCGACCTCGACGCCGTGGTGGCAACACTCGGTGAACGCGGCGTCGCATTCGAACGATTCGAGGGTTTTCCGCACGCATCGAACGGCGTATTGGTGACTCCCAATGGATCGAGCGTAGCGTGGTTTCGCGACCCCGACGGCAACCTGCTGTCTGTGGTCCGGTTCGCCGGATCAACGTAGTGACGATGAGGATGGGTCGCGTACTACGGTGGTTCAGTAAGTCGCCAGCGTAATCCGGCCTACAAATCCAGGCTCACACCAGTCGACAAAACCGCAGAGCGGAAGGTCACTCCGAAGGCCCATGTAGAGCAACTCAAAGTGCATTCTGCGCCAGCGCGCGTGCAGGCCTGTTTGCCAGTACGTGCGCTCATTGCTGCGAGCATAGAAACCGCGCCCGAGGGATGCCTCGGCATCCAGCCAGGGTGTGAGTGCATAACGGAGCTGCCCTTGCATCTGCACAATCCGACCGGCACCGAAAGACCCGGACGGAGACCATTTGACCCCTGCGATGAGCGTCGTCTTGCCACAGGTACGTGAGCCTTCGACCTTTGCCTGGAAGAAGTCGTAGGCGGGTCCCGGTTCGTGATCGTCAAAAGCGCTGTAGAGGCCTTGGATCTTGACGCGCCAGGAGCCCGCTCGTACTTCGCTGCCAACATAGGTATCAACCTCGAGCGTTGTATTGTGAGCGTCCAGGAAATTCACATTTGTCATCCAGACGCCCGCATACCAACCATCCGAACGCCAGTAGTGCAACGACAACTGGAGTGCCGGATTTCGGTCCGTCAGGCTGAGACCATTGAATCGGTGTTCGCTCGCGATGGTAACAGCCGGTAACAACGCGGACTGCACCGCAGGCTCCGCGACCGCTACCGGCGACAGGAAGAAAAGAAGCGCGATCGAATGCTTGCTCACAGGGTTGATACTCGTTGCCAACAACAGGCATGCAGACTAGCATTCGGTTATTACCCGCAAAATTGAATTCACCTAATGTCTGATATCGGAATCAATAATATCCGAAAGTTGGATGGCAGCCTCCTGCTTGTATTCCGGGAGCTTCTGCGAACACGCAACGGCAGCGAGACGGCGCATCGACTTTCCCTGAGCCAGTCGGCCATCAGCCACAATCTCACAAGGTTGCGCGATCTGTTCAACGATCCACTCTTCGTCCGCAAACCGCATGGGTTCGAACCTACCCGCAGGGCACTGGAACTCGGCCCAATGGTGGAAGAACTCATGCAAGTGGCCGCACGTACCCTGGGCGACGCCGGATTCGATCCAGCTACGAGCGACCGCACCTTCCTGTTCGCTGCACCGGAATACTTCACAGCACAAATCGGCACCGGACTCGCCAATCATTTTGCAGCCCACGCGCCGGCAGCCCGTTTCTGGTGTCGATACCTGCCACAGCAAACGGTGTTTGCGGAACTACGTCGCGGTGAACTCGATCTCGCAATCGGGCGCTTCGACGTTCCCGCACCTGCCTACATTGAGGTCGAGCCGCTTTATCGCGAACAATACTGCATTGCGTTGCGGCGCGATCATCCCGTCATTCGAGGCAGGGTTGGCAAAAGGCAGGTCTACGATCTCGCCTACGTATTTGCCGGGTCGCAGAGTGAATTGACGACCGGGGAAATCGAAGCGGACTACTCACCCTTCAATATGCTGGCGGTCGTCCCGCAATGGCTGACTGCGCTGTCGATTGTGGCGACCTCCGACGCCGCCACGATCTGCCCGCGTCGCCTTGCCGAGCAACAGGCAAGGTCGCTCAATCTCCAGGTGCTCAAGTCACCACTGGGTACACCGGCGTTCGAGGTCAGCCTTGCCCGCCGGTACGGCGACAGGGATGCGGGCATTACATGGCTCGCGGATGCGATCCGGGCAATCACACTGAAGAAAAGGTAGACTGCGCGGCCACGTTCACAACCCGGGAAACAAAAACGTGCCGGACCAACAATCGCGTCGCGAAATGATTCGTGAATACAAACGGACGCCGCTCGAAATGGGTGTGTATCGGATCCACAATACCGTAAACGACAAGTCGTTCGTTGCGTCGAGCCGCGATATCCGTTCGCGCCTCAATCGACACAAGATGCAGCTACGATTCGGCAGCGAAGAGAACCGGCAATTGCTCGCGGACTGGAAGGAGTTTGGCGAGTCTGCTTTCGTGTTTGAAACGCTCGAGGCGCTCGAACCCCTCGACGATCCCGGCTACAACCCGAACGAAGACCTCAAGGTCCTGCTCGACCTGTGGATCGAAAAGCTGACGCCATGGGGCGAGAAGGGTTACAACAAGGCGCCATCCGGAGAATAAGCTCGTCAGGCTTTTCGGGCGGCGTCCAGCAACTCTTCTCCACCCATCGAACCGCTTTCGATCCGGCGCACCGCGAACGCAGGCGTAACGCACTCGGGCTGCTCGCCGGGCAGTCCCGGTGGCGTGTAGTAGCCCATCGCATACTGTCCCATCGTGTACCCGAGCATATCCTGCAACTCCGGCGAGAACTGCGCTGCAAGCTCGGGCGGGCACGAAAGATACTGATTCTCTTCCTGGCGAAGCCAACCGAGCGTGTAGGTGAGGTTCGCGGCAATGCGATCGGCATTGGACCGGTTTTCCCCGCCTCCATGGAACACACTGCCGGTGTAAATGAGCACGGAGCCGGCAGTCATGATCGCCTGGCAGACTTCCTCCGGTTTCGCTTGCCGGTTGTCCGGCCAGTCGCTGCTGCCGGGTACCACCTGTGTTGCACCGTTCTCGGCGGTGAAGTCGGTGACTGCCCAGATGGTGTTGAATTGCGGTTCGACACCTTTCAGGTAACGACCCCAGGCCCACCGATCACGATGGATTGTCTGGGCGCCCTGCCCCGGCTTGAGCCGGATGATCTGCGTCAGGTGAAGCTGGATGCGCTGACAATAGGGCGAGAGGAACTTGTTGGCGGCCTCCAGGATCTTCGGATTCATGATCATTTCGCGTGCCTTCGCGGAACGCGCAACCAGCGCGCCCGTTCGCGTCGTTGCGCGACCGCTGAAATCGTCACGCCCTGCCTCCGTCGCTTCCATATACGGATCGAGTTCTCGCCTGAACGTTGCAATGTCATCGGGCGTCGCCAGGTCTTTGACGATTACGGCACCGTCACGTTCGATGCACTGCAGGATCTCATCGGTTGTTGCGGATGCGGGGAGTGTCTTCAATTCCGGCATGGCCAGTTTCCTTGCGCGACGAGCGGGTTCGAGGATAATATGAGCATTGTTCAGGTTTTGTCAACGCCGGGGTAGAGCCAGTGACCAGCGATATCGCGACCCGACGGGTGCCGAAGCAGAAGCGCAGTCGCCAACGCTACGACCAGCTCCTCGATACGGCCCGGCAATTGATTGCCGAAAAGGGCAACGATGCCGTCAGCATGCGTGAGATCGCCGAAGCTTCCGACATTCCGATCGGCTCGGTTTACCAATACTTTCCTGACAAAAACGCACTGCTGTGGACATTGATATCGCACCACTTCGATATGATCGAGCAAAAGAACCAGGCGCGTCTTGCCACGGTCTCGACCATAGCCGAACTGAACGACGCGATGCTGGCTCTCTTTGACCTGTTTGCAACCCAGTGCGAGTCCGATCCGTTCTTCTCACGCATCTGGGCGAGTGTTCAGGCCAATGCCGTACTCATGGAACTGGACCGGTCTATCAACCCGCCGATAGCCGAGATCTACACAGCAAAGTTGCACGAACTCGCTCCCTTGATCGATCGCGAACACATACGTCGTCGCTGCCTGATGTTGGCAACACTATCAAGCGCAGCACTGCAGCTCGCATTCGACAGCGAGGACACTGAAGCGATACTCGATGAATTCCGGGAACTGATGCGCGTGCAGTTGGCACGAAGTGCCGACACGAACTGATCCTGGCATCTATTCAGGATCCGCCAGTTCCCACACGGCTGGCCAGTTCAGGATTTCGTTCGTCACGCGAGCGAGCGGAACATTCGAAGGCACGTTGATCCCGAAAAATTGTGCATCGAATCCCTCACACCGGCAACCCAGCCCGCTGAGTGTCACGAGCAGTCCCTTAAGCGCGTCTTCGTCCTCAATCGGCTCGTTGAACGCGACACGTAGTGTGCGATTTCCGGATTTGATAATCGTTCGCCTGAACGTCGGGCACGGGTCGCTCGGATGCTTCACGGCTGAGACGATGTCCTCCAGCGACACGCCATAGACCATCATCGGTATGTTGCGGAGCCGATACCGGCCCCGACCCAGGTGGTCGGCCCACATCGTCTCAGACCGGAGCCCCCATAAGGCTTCGTCTACCATGAACCTGATTGACGCGTCCGGAGCCTTGGCTTTCATGCTGCGCGAAATCCCTGCAACCATGGAAGGTACGATTCTCAACGACCGCGCCAGGGTGGCGGGAGCGGCTTTCATCTTCATTCCGTGTAGGACGAAGCCGTCTGGCAAGGTCGGTCTGAGCCTTCGTGCGACACGTCAAACCTGGCGCGGGTCTGTGCGTCCCGGTTGGAGTATGATCGAGCCCCGCGCTCGCGCGAATTCCCAAGCCCCTCCCAGAGGTAGACCATGACCGAGACAGCCGAAGAAGCTCCCGAACACAACGGCCCACCCTGGATCCGACCAGAGCGGCAGCAACACATCGAATGGCGCGACGACGACATCGTCATCTCGGTACCGGTGAAAAGCGGTACGACCTGGACAATGAATATCGTTTACCAGTTACTTGTCGGCGGCAACGCCGGGTTCGACGATGTCTATGCGGAGGTGCCGTGGATCGAGTTCGTATCGCGACCCGACCAACCAGTCGAGGAATTGCTTGACCTCCTCGCGAGTATGCCTGCCAGCCGCCCGCGCGCTTTCAAGACACATTCGGCACCACCGGACATTCCTTTTTTCAAAGCCGGGACCGGCAAGCGGGTGCGATACATCGTCGTTTTCCGGAATCCCGAAGAATCCCTGGTGTCATTTCGCCCGTTCCTGGGCCAACACACCGACGCCTGGTTCGACCTCTGGCAAATGCCAAAAGAGGAGATGACTCGCGACAACTTCCCCGATTTCTATAACGAGATCGTCAATCCACGCGGCATGCAGGGCATGCTGTTCGGCTTCCTGGCGGCCTGGTGGCCCCTGCGGCATGAGTCCAACGTCCTGTTCATGCATTACAACGAAATGAAGCAGGACCAGCGCGGTTCACTTCAGAAGATCGCAGGTTTCCTCGACATTGAACCCTCACCCACCGATTGGCCGAAGATCCTCGAATATACGTCGTTCGACTGGATGAAGCGCCATGAAGAGAAGTTCGAGGCGCACAGCGTGCCGCCCGTCCCGATCCTCCAATCAGGCGCCATGATTCGCAAGGGACAAGCCGGCCAGTCCCGCGCAGAAGGAATGACAGAAGAGATCGCCGCACACCTTCGGGAAGTCGGCAGCACAATCTGCCCCATTCCGGAAGCTGTCGAATGGTTCTACACCGGTGGTCCGCTGCCATAAGATCAGGTCCCGTGAGCCCACAATCCGTTTGTGTCTATAATCGGCCCGTATGAAATTCGGCATCTTCTTCGAGCTCTCCACACCGCGTCCTTTCTCACGTGAGAACGAGTGGCGCGTGTACCACAACGCGCTGGAACAGTGCCGCCTCGCGGACGAACTCGGCTTCGATCATGTGTGGGCTGTCGAGCATCACTTTCTTGAAGAGTATTCGCACAGCAGCTCACCGGAAGTGTTCCTGTCAGCTGTCGCGGCGCAGACCCGCCGCATTCGCCTCGGCCACGGTGCTGTGGTCTGCGTGCCCGAGATGAATCACCCCATTCGCGTTGCCGAACGTGCTGCTGCGCTGGATATCATTTCCGGCGGCCGACTCGAACTCGGCACGGCGCGTTCATCCACCTGGACGGAACTCGGCGGTTTCGGCGTCAATCCGGACGACACGAAAATCACATGGGAAGAGTTCGTGCGCGTGTTGCCACAGATGTGGATGTCCGAAGAATTCGAGTGGCGCGGCAAATCATTCTCCATGCCCGCGCGCAACGTCCTGCCAAAACCGTTGCAGGACCCGCATCCACCCTTGTGGGTCACCGTCACTTCGCCAGGCACTGAGCTCGATGCGGCGCGTCGCGGCCTCGGCTGCCTGGGCGTTTCAGCGGCCGGTTACGAAGAACAGGAACGCCGGACGAAGGAATACCACCGGGTCATACAACAGTGTGAACCTGTCGGCGGCGTGGTCAATGACCAGGTCCACACCATGAACTTCCTCTATTGCCACGAGGACTACCGTGTCGCGCGTGACATTGGTGTGCCGATGGTCACCGCTTTCAACGTCGCGAATGCGCACCTCTATTGGACACGCGAGGCATTCCCGACCCGCGCGTACCAGACGCTTGGCAATGCCGGCGCAGCCATGAAGGCAAAATCCCGACCGGCGGATGACCCGAGCGCCGCAAAGGGCCTGCCGGAAGGTGTCGGCGTGGGCGATCCTGAACACCTCATCGCAACCATAAAACGCTGGGAGTCGATCGGTGTCACCGGCATCAACTTCCTGCTGAACGCGATGGAGATGGTGCCCCAGGAACAAGTGCTCGAGAGTCTGCGGCTCTTTGCCCGGGAAGTGATGCCAAAATTCCGCGACCCCGGAGATCGCTCGCGGGTCTACGCCCCGACAACTGTGCCGGGTTTCGTGAGTGACCCCACATGCTAGTCGGGACGGCATCAGTCGAGGCGCTCGCGGCGAGCGCACCGACTATCTCCGCGTGGCGAGAGCAAGCGGTCGAATTGCGCGGGGTAACCTGCCTGCAGGTTACGGCCGAAATGCGTCGCGCGGCACGAGAGGCTGTGCTTCCACCGGCGCTGCATCCGACGATTCCTGCTGCCATTTCAATACAGGCGTGGCGGGTCCGGGACGGCGACCTGGGCGCCTTCGACTTTGTCTGTTGCCGCGTCTCTTGCCGCAGCGGCGTTCGCGCCCGCGGGTTCACCACGGGCGCCTGTGCGTCAACCGAGAGAGCCAGTTCGGGCCTTGCCGGCATCTTCGGATTCCCCACCCGCACCGCGACGATCGATTTCCGACAGGGGTACGATGGCGCGGACCTGCGAGTCGAAGTGAAAGGGAAAACGATCCTGGCACTCGGCGCCACCAGCCCCGAACCGATGGGGCCCGATGACGTCCAGTACACCAGCACCCTGAACCTGGCACACACGCCGAACGGACTTCGCCTCGTCCAGGTCGAAGCCCATCATCTCGCAAGCAAGATCGACCGACTCACCGCCCACCTCGACAGTTTCGATGGTGAAGCGTTCGGCGATGCACGACTGCGGCCTTACCACGTTGTCTCCGCCAGCATCGCCAGCGAAGATATCTCGCTCCCGGGAGTACGCTTTGTCTGCAGGCCCGACGAGTTGGCCTTCACCGGCACGGAGCCCGTTTCACGGGCCTGACGCCGACACCAGTCGCGTCCCGAGCCGTGATAGAGTAGTGCCAAACCGGATAATCGAGGTAGCACGTAATGGCCTACGACCCCAACAATATCTTTGCAAAGATCCTGCGCGGCGAGGCGCCTGCGTTTACCGTTTATGAAACGGACCACGCGCTCGCATTCATGGACATCATGCCGCAGGTCGACGGGCACACGCTCGTCGTGCCGAAGAACGACGCGGAGAACCTTCACGATGCCGACCCGGTCATTCTCGGGGAGACTATCAAGGTGGTACAAACTGTCGCAGGCGCCGTGAAGAAGGCGTTCGATGCGCCCGGAATCATGATCGCCCAGTTGAACGGTTCCGCCGCCGGCCAAACCGTGTTCCATCTGCACTTTCACATCATGCCGCGTTTCCAGGGACTCGAGTTCAAGTTGCATGCGCGGTCGCCCGAGGATCCTGAAAAGCTCAAGTCCTTCGCGGAGAAGATTCGCCAGTGTCTCTAGCGCGGCAGGACACCCTGCCCTGCACCCGTAAACCCGAGTCGCGCTGCGAGCTGTGATGCAAGGTCTTTACTCATGGGCTCACGGTGAATCTGGCAATAGAGCGCCCACGCGTTGAAGTGATCCATTCCCTCAAGCGGCGACGGATCATCGAGACGTTCGCGCATTCGCTCCGTAAAGAGCCGCCAAAAGTCGGGATTCCTGCCGTCGATATCGCTGAAGCCATACTCCCGGGCAAGTTGTGTCGCATTAAAGGAGAGACCCGCCTTCGATCGTACGTTCGGATCGGTCGCGAGACCCACGACCGCGCGCCCGACAAAACACGGCGTTTCTGACTCAGCGAAGAAGGGATCCTTCTCGATCGCATCGCGCCAGTTCTCCTCCGTCACGCCCATGATCTCCAACATCGCTTCGGAACGCAGAAAACCCGGCGTCAGGGACAACGCGGTTACGCCATCGCGCACCAGGTCGTGCGCCATGGCATAGCCAAGACGAATATTGGAGATTTTGATGAGGTCGTAGATGACCTGTCCCCGATACCCCTCCGTGTGGCCGTCAGTAATTTCAATGATGAGGCCCTTGCCCTGTGGGATCATGAGCGGCGCGACATGACGACTGGTCAGCAGGTGCGAGAAGACCGCACGGTCGAACAAAGTCCTGAGCCGTGAGACATCGATCTCCCAAAATCGCTTGCCCCATTCAACGAGCGAGTCGCCACCCCAGATATCATTGACCAGGATATCGATGCGCCCCTGGTCAACCTTGACCTGCGAGACCAGTTCAACCACTTCCGACTCTTCAGTGTGGTCGACCCGTACTGCGATACCTTTGCCGCCCTCGCGCGTGACCAGTTCCGCGGTTTCCTCGATCGTCTCAATGCGGCCAGGGGTAGCGGCGTGCCCGCCGCCCGAACGACCAGTGCAATAGACGGTCGCGCCGGCTGCGCCAAGCATCCTCGCAATTCCCCGTCCCGCACCGCGTGTCGCGCCGGAGACGATGGCAACCTGTCCTTCAAGCAGCTTTCTCGAAACCTCGGTCATGTCCGCGCTTCCCGTGTGGCAGTGACCGGCATCGCATCACGAAGCATCAACGTCATGGTGACTTCCGGCCCACTGCGATCGAATCGAATTCTCAGGAACTCATTGTTCACCTCGGCGAACTCGTCATCACCGATGGGGTAGTAGTGTGCAGGTCCTTCACCGAACCCGTGCAGCAGCAACTCATCGTCGGCTGCTTCCACCCGACACGCCATCAGGCCAAGCTGGTAGTTGCCCTCAAGATCCTCCATGTTCGCGACGATGTCCCGCGGAGGACGCTCATAGGGTTCGCCCATCACCTCGCAAAGTGCCTTGAACGCGAGGTTCGACGGGGACGGCCCCGTGCTGCAATTTGTCACCACGACAAGAAGATCGCGCGGCTCGGCCCTCAGGCCATGACACACAAATCCGTTGATGCCACCGCTGTGTTCGACGAGCAACTGGTCGCCCCACGAGCCGAGACGCACGCCAAAACCATAGTTCGTCTCGGTGCCATCCAGCAACGTGTAGGGAGTTCTCATCGCCGCCGTGGAGGCCTCGGTGAAAAATTCGTTTCGACTGAGCGCACGATTCCAGCGAAACAAGTCATCGACATTGGAGGCGAGCGCACCCGCGGCATACGGCAACGTCATCGAGAGGTAATCGGCGTTAAGAAACCTGCCCTGGTGCTTCATATAACCCGCAGCCCGGTT
>JAGRIN010000065.1 GCA_020443245.1 Pseudomonadales bacterium | reverse complement strand
AACGGTGTCCCCTCTGACATCGCGTAACCGAGCAGGAGGCGGTCCAGCCCGAATTGCCAGGTGTTGTAGTCTTCGGGTGGAATTTCCCAGCGCGACGCCTTGGCTGCGCCGTCGAGTTCAAACCGGATGCCGGCATCCTGGATCCACTGCGTGATGGTCGACAGTTCATCCTCGAACAGCCCCAGCTTCCTCGCGATGGTCGGCACCTCGAGCAGGTCCATCATATCGGTGCTTGCGAGCCGCGAGTCCGGCAATGCGAGCAGGCTGGTGAAGGCGACGAGCACGGCAGATTCTTCGCGGAGCGACCGATCGGCGATCGCATAGCGCATTCGCCCCCGAAACACAGCGTCAATGTAAGGGGCATAGGCGCCGACATCGGGCGTCATGACGATAATATCCGCCGGGCTCAATGCGGGATCGGCGCGCATCAGGTGATAGAGCTGATCTTGCAGTACCTCGACTTCCCGCATCTTGCTGTGACATGCGTGGATCTGGAGGCTGGTATCGTCGTCTGCGACCCGGGTGGGTGTCGGTTGTGCGCCGAGCCCGAATTCACCGCCGAATTCGAGGTTCAGCACGTCGCGCTGGATCATCTGCAGGATATTCTCGCCAGGCGGTTCGACCCAGTCATCGATGACGTCGATTTCATCGATCTCCAGCATGAGTTCCATGAATTCCCGGCCTTCCTTGCCCATCGAGGAAAGGAGGGGATTGCCCACATCGAGGTAATCGAAGTCGTCCAGTGAACCGTCCTTGTCGATCAGTCGTCGCACGGAGCGCCGCTCCCGGTCCTTCTCGGATATGACGTCTCCCCAATAGTGTTGGCACGGGTTCAGGAAGTAGATGTCGACTTCCACGTGCCGAGAGGCCGCGCGGAACGCATCGAGGTGCATCACGGGCATGGAGGACAGGCCGAAAATCGAAATGCGTTCCGGCAGCACCCCGGGAGGCGGACCAGTCTCGAGCCCGCGAACGAAACGATCGTGCAAGGCCGCTCTGTGGGGCAGGTCACGCAGCCCCGGTGAGGACCTGAGTTGCCGCCACAGGTCACCGAGCCAGTGATCCGGGGCTTTGGGTGTCCCGGCTTCCCAGGCCAGTATCCATTCGGGCCGGTACACGAGGTATTGGTCGAACAGCCCCGCAATCTTCATGGCAAGCTGCCAGGTACGAACCTGGGGATCACCGGTACCCGACAGGAAATGGATGACAGGCGCGAAGCGTTCACCTTGCAGGCGAGGGAGTTCTCGCATCAAGTGCCAGGCCAGCCTCTCGCGTCCGAACGGCGAGCTGCCGGCGGGTACCTCGGCCCCAAGCACGCGCTGGTAGAGGTTCCATACGAGGTCAGCCGGCAACTCACAGCGTATGTTGGCAGCGATGCCGACTTGCGCCGCGGTCTGGAGTTTGAGCCACTGGCCCATGCCGAAACTCTGTACAACCACGGTTTCGGGTTCGAAGGGATCGATGGGTGCCGCAAGTGATCGCGCAACGAATGTCGCCATCAGCGTGGACATGTCGTTGGATTGGAACAGGCGGATCATGCAGGGTCCCGGTAACGGATCGGGTGATTGTAGCAGTCGCACGGGGCTTGCCGGCGCTGCCGCAACCGGGTTGCGCAAAATGGGTTGATCTCGCTTAAGGCGCCGGCTCCATCACGTGCTGACGCCGACAGGGAGCTCAGCCAACCACGAGCGCATCGCAGGTCAAGGCCTCGAGGATCTTCTCGGCCGTGTTACCGAGCAGGATACCGTTCGGACCCGAACGGCGATGCGTGCCGAGCACGAGAATCTCTGCGCCGATATCCTGGGCGATCTGGGCGATTGTTGCGTTGTCACCTTCGACCGTATGAATCTCGGCAGGGGAGATCGCAAGTGATGCGGTCAGTTTATCGATGTGTGTTGCGGTTTCGGCACCGACCTCCGCGCGCACCCGATCGAAGTCGACGATCACCGTGACCGGACCGATCCAGTGTTCGACGCTCGGAAATGTCGTGATGATATGCAGGTGACCGCCCAACGATTCGCAGACCTGGCTCGCGCGACTCAATACGCGATTGTTCAGTTCATGGTCTTCATTACAGTTGGCATCGATGGCTGCGAGCACGATTGGACCATCGACCCAGGCGGTGGGCTTGACGAGCATGACCGGGACAGCCGATTCGCGGAGCAGGTGCCAATCTGAAGGCGTACCGATGGAACGGTGTGTCGCACTCGCTCCCTTGATGACGAGACCGACCTTGTATTCCCGGATCATATCCAGCGCGACCTGCCAGTCCCGCTTGTGCCAGACGGTTGCGGACTCGATACGGATACCGCGCTGGCGCAGCGGGTCGAGCAATTCCTCGAGCATCGTCTCTTCTGCCTTGAGCAGGAAGGTCTTCAGCGCCTGGCTGGTCTCGATCGCGTGGATGCTCAGTTCAGGATAGTCGTCATGTACGACACGAACGGCCAGGATCGACGCATCCAGATGGAGGGCAAGCGCGGCGGCCTTGTCGAGAACGATCTCGCCATCGTCTCGGCCCCGGACAAGAACGAGAATGCGCTCGATCGGTGGTGTCTTTACAGCGGGTTCAGTCATCGTCGGCGATCAACATCAGTCAACACGCCGGTTAGTTTACCCTGTAATGCGCAAGGTTTTATTAAGAATTGGAGGAGACAGTGCCTGCCTTCGTGCCGACAGGCAGGCACCGCTGCTCTCACACACAACGTGCCAACCGAAGCACGTTGCCTTGGTTATTTACAAGGTTCGTGCCAAGGTTCGCGCCAACATTCGTGCTTGCCAAATATCTCCAATATTCAATATCTTACGAGGTCAGCGATGACACGTTGGAACGCGTCGCCTGCGCGCTCGCGGGGCATGAGGACGTGATTCGCACCGATATCATGCAGCGAGGAAATGCATCGATGGACGAGAAGGCGGCACGGGACGAAATCGACCGGATTGCGGCAAACAGCAAGGTGGTGCCGACGCCATGTGGCGAAGGCTCGATGCCCTTTCGCCTGTGGCGCGGGGCGGAATCCTCCACGCCTGTCGTGCTTGTACACGGTGGTTCCGGTTCGTGGACTCACTGGATTGCCAACGTCGGGCCGTTGTCCGCGGCCCATGTCGTCGTGACCCCGGACCTGCCCGGCCTCGGCGACGCGGCGGCGCTGCCACAAGGATACACCGCGCAGGATGCCGCCGATTGGGTCAGGCGGGGAATCTCACGTGTACTCGATGATGAACCGTTTCATCTTGTCGGTTTCTCGTGGGGTGCGACGATCGCGTCAATGGTCGCCGCGGCTAACGAGCGCGTTCGCTCGCTCATGCTGGTGGGGCCGGCAGCGCTGGGAGACATGCCGCGGCGCAGTGCCATGAAACCGCTGATTCGCCGTTCCCGCGACATGTCGCCGGCGGAAGTGCTGGAAACCAACCGGGAAAACCTGGCGCGTCTTATGATCCACGATCGGAGGCGAATTGACGATCTCGCGGCCTGGCTGCAAACCTTCAATACCAATCGGTCGCGGTTCAATAGTCCCCAGTTCGCGCGATCGTCGCTCGTGCTCGAACACATTGCGCGGTCGACCGCGCCCTTGCAGGTTCTTTATGGCGAATTCGACGCACCGGCCTGGCCGGACTTCGAAACGCGCCGGCAGCGGATACTCGCTGTTCGCCCGGACGCCGGTTTCGAGATTGTGCCTTCCGCCGGTCACTGGCTGCAGTATGAATGCGCGGACGAGTTCAATGCACGTTGCCTCGCGTGGTTAGCAGCCAATCAGTAGCGCGACGCCGGCCGCGCCACCACGCCCTCGTCGGTGAGTGCGAGGTGGGTGAGGGTTTGCTCGTCGTGGTTCATTCGCCACGATAGCATCTTCTGCGAGTATTCCAGGACGAGCGGAAGATAGTCAGGGTTCGGCGCCTGGTTGACACGTTCCTCGGGATCACGCTGCAAATCGAAGAAGAGGGGCGGCAGTCGTGTGAAGTGGACATACTTGTAATCCTTGCCACGAATGACGTTGAGCGTGCATTGGTGCTGGGTCAGGCCGAGTTCGCGTTCCAGGGGCTCACCATCTGTCACGTTGCGGAAGTCATATTCCCAGTGTGCCTCGGTCCGCCACGACGGGCCGAATGATCCGGTGCGCATGGCGGGGACAAGGGATTGCCCATCACATTGCACAGGAACGTCGATCTCGAGCCATGACAACATGGTTGGCATGATGTCGACGTTCTCGGTGAATTCATCCATTCGGCTTCCGCGGGTGCGATCGGCGCGAGAGTCCGGGTCCCGGACAATCAGCGGAATGTGGTAGGACTGGTCAAAGTAACCCATCTTGCCGATGAGCCAGTGATCGCCGATTTGCTCGCCGTGATCCGAGGTGAACACGATGAGGGTGTTGTCCCAGTGTCCGTTAGCCTTCAGGTGATCGAACAGTCGACCAAGGTTCGTGTCGACCTCGGTCATCAGTCCAAAGTAACTGGCCTTCAGCCGGGTCAGCTTCCTGACGTCCTCCGGTGCCGCCGCGCGCCTGCCGCGCAGCGCATACGCGAGCCAGGGATGCTGCTTGCCCTCGTCGGCGATGGAATCGGCGCGAACGAAATCCGCGAGTGTCTCCGGTGGGTAAAGTGAATTGTAGGGTTCGGGCGCGACCCAGGGTGGATGGGGCCGTAGCAGTGAGAGATGAACGCAAAAGCCGTCATCGGCCGAATCGATGAAGTCGATGACGCGATCGACCATGAAGTGCGTATCGTGCAGGTCGGCCGGGATCGCGAGGGGTGCCGGGACGGGCCCGCCTTCTTCGTACTCCGGGACGGGCTGTTTCTCGGTGTAAAAGCGCCAGTTCGGTTCCGGTATCTCATAGCCCTGGGCGCCGAGCCAGTCCGCCCAGGCGTCCGGGAACGTACCCATCTGGACGACAGGCCTGATGCCGGGCAGGGGACCCTCATACGATTTCAGGATGGGGTCATCGGCGTCGAATTCCCGCGGATCGTTGGCAGTGTCAGTGTAGCCGAACAGCACCGGGTCGTACCCGTGCGAACGTACCTGCTTCGCCCAATTGTCGTGTCGCGCGTCGAGCGGCGTGCCGTTCGTGCCGGACCTGTGGTTCTGCAGGTACATCCCGGTGTGAAGGCTCGCGCGTGAAGGCCCGCAGGGTACGGCATTGGCGTAATGTTGTGTGAACAGCACGCCTTCGGCAGCGAGTGCGTCGAGGTTCGGTGTCCGGACCTGGTGTCCGAGGCACGACAGGCACTCAGCGCGCCACTGGTCGGCCGTGATGAAGAGAATGTTCCTGGCTGGCATGTGTAGTCCTGTCTTCAAGGCTGCGTTCAGGGTAAGGCGGTATTGTCGGCGGCGCCGAGTTCCCGGGTCAACGTTCGATAGTTTATAGTGAAGCGGTCTCTGGAGGAGCGGCCATGAAGTGTCCCAAGTGTGGAGAAGCTTTCGAAGCGGTGGTTTTCAACGATATCGAGGTCGAACGTTGCCTTGGCTGCAAAGGACTCTGGTTCGACATGCTCGAAAAGGAAGACCTGGTGAAGATGGAAGGCTCCGAGGTCATCGACATCGGTAGCGACCAGGTGGGTCGAAAGTACAACAAGATCCAGGAGTACGACTGTCCGGTGTGCGAATCTCACATGATCCCGATGGTGGACAAGGACCAGTTCCATATCCACTATGAATGTTGCCCTGCCTGCTTTGGCACGTTCTTCGATGCGGGAGAATTTCGCGACCTGAAGGATCATACGGTTGCGGAGCGTTTCTCGCGGATGCTGTCGGCGTTGCGATCGCATCTCTAGGCTCCGTGCATGCGAATCCTCTATATCGACATCGATACGCTGCGTCCCGATCACCTGGGTTGCTACGGCTATCACAGGCAGACTTCTCCCAACATCGACGCGCTGGCGCGTTCGGGCGTGCGTTTCGATAACGTCCATGCGTCCGATACGCCCTGCCTGCCGAGTCGAACTGCGCTGCTGACAGGGCGGTTTGGTATCCACAACGGCGTGGTGAACCATGGCGGCACGGACGCGGACCCGGTGCTGGGGGGCGCGGACCGCCAGTTCTGGTCCCGATTGCAGGTCGACAGCTTTCCGACACGCCTGAAGCGTGCCGGACTGACGACGGTGAGCGTCTCGTCGTTTGCCCAACGACATTCCGCGTTTCACTGGTATGCGGGTTTCGATGAGGCATACAACGTCGGCAAGTACGGGCTCGAAACGGCTGACGAAGTCTTTGCCATCGCGCAGGACTGGCTGCGGCGAAAGGGGAAACAGGACAACTGGTTCCTGCACGTGCACATGTGGGACCCGCATACGCCCTATCGGGCTGCGCCCGAGTACGGCGAACCCTTTGCCGAATCCGACTTGCCGTCGTGGCTGACCGAGGAGGTACGCGCCTCGCACTGGCAAGGCTGCGGGCCTCACTCGGCACGGGAGTGCAATGGCTTCACCGCAAATACGCAGGTTGCGGCACAGTTTCCGCGCCAGCCCCACCAGATACCCGACATGCGAGCCGTCCGGCAAATGTTCGACGGTTACGATACCGGTGTATTGGTGTCGGACGACTACGTAGGTCGGCTCATGTCACTGCTCGCCGAACTCGACGTTGATGACGAGACTGTCGTGATGTTGTCGTCGGATCATGGCGAGACGCTGGGCGAACTCAACGTCTACTGCGATCACCAGACGGCGGACCAGTGGACAACACGCATCCCGATGATATTGAGATGGCCGGGTGTCACCGACGCGCTCGCGGGGACGTCGATGTCCGCCTTCCACTACCAGGTCGACTTCTCGGCAACGATGCTCGAACTGCTGGAGCAGAAGGTCCCTTCGGCATGGGACGGCATGAGCTTCGCGTCGGCGTTGCGTACAGGCCAGGATGTCGGGCGTGACCATCTCATCGTCTCCCAGGGTGCCTGGACTTGCCAGCGCGCGGCGCGATGGGACGATTACATCTGCATCCAGACACTTCACGACGGCTACCATCTCTTCGATGATGTGATGCTGTTCGACCTGACAGCCGATCCGCATGAAACGCGGAACATCGCGGATGAAGTGCCGGAGGCGACAACGCGCGGACTCTCGCTGCTTGGTGCGTGGCACGGCGAGATGATGGCCGATGCCGCGCGTGGCCGCGATCCGCTGTTGAACGTCATTGCCGAGGGCGGGCCTTACCATGTTCGCGGACAATTGCCGACGTACCTCGCACGCCTGCGCGAAACGCATCGCGAAGCATGGGCCGATGCGCTCGCGGAAAAGTACGCGGCAGAGCTCGGCGCGTGACACGCACCGATGACCTGCACATACGGCGGATACGTCCGCTGATCTCACCTGCGGTCCTGGCGGAAGAGCTTGCCGCAGATGAGAACGCGCTTGCACTCGTCGAGACGTCCCGCCGCCAGGTCGAAGCGATTCTCGACGGACGTGACACGCGCCAGCTGGTCATCGTTGGACCCTGTTCGATTCATGACACCGGTGCGGCACTCGAATACGCCGGCAAGCTGTTCGAGAAAACCCGCGGACTCGAAGAACGCCTGCTCATCGTAATGCGCGTCTACTTCGAGAAGCCGAGAACGGTGGTCGGATGGAAGGGGCTGATCAACGATCCCGACCTCGACGGCAGTTATCGCATCAACAAGGGACTCAGGCTTGCGCGCAAACTGCTGATTGACGTAACGGAGATCGGATTGCCGTCGGCGACGGAATTCCTCGATACCACGTTCGGGCAATACTACGCGGATCTCGTGAGTTGGGGTGCGATTGGCGCGCGGACCGTCGAGAGCCAGGTCCATCGTGAACTCGCGTCGGGCCTTTCGATGCCGGTGGGCATGAAGAACAGGACAGACGGCGACATCAAGGTGGCCGTTGACGCGATTCGTGCCGCGGCACACCGCCACCTTTTCCCGTCGATCACCAAGGAAGGTGCGCCGGCAATTTTCGAGACGGGCGGCAATGATTACGCACACCTGATCCTGCGAGGCGGAGACCGTACGGGGCCGAACTTCGACGCGGCGTCGGTGGCCCGGGCATGTGAAGTGTTGCGCCAGGACGGTGTCGCGGAGCGCCTGGTCATCGATTGCAGTCATGCCAACAGCGCGAAGGACCCGGCGAGGCAAGTCGACGTGGTAGCGAGTGTCGCGGCGCAGATCCGGGACGCGGGTGGTGTTTCGCCTATAAAGGGCGTGATGCTCGAAAGCCACCTCAAGAGTGGCCGCCAGGATTACGTCCGCGGCCAGGCAATTTACGGGATGAGCATTACCGATGGTTGTCTCTCCCTGGACGAGACCCTGCCACTACTCGAGACATTGTTTGAGGCAGGCAGTATGGAGAAGGCCTGATGGAACTGACGACTGTTTCGACAAACCACGCAGTATTCCACGATAGCGGTGTGGTACATCGCGTGACCGACCTTGATGCCGGGCGTACCCACGCCGCGTTCGGGACGACATTCGAGACGTTGCCGGACCTGGGCAGGGTGCTTTGCACCTTCGCGACGGTCAACGACGTTCATTTTGGCGAGACGGTCTGCGGCCTGATGGAAGGCTCGGATATGGGGCCGGTATTCTCCGCTGACGATGGGGCCGAACCCTATCCGGAGGTCATGAACGCTGGGGCGATTCGTGAAATCAGCGAGATTGATCCGATGTGCGTCATCGTCAAAGGCGACCTGACCGCTGAGGGAACGACGGCAGAGTACGAACGCTTTCTCGAATTCTACGGCGGCGCGTTTGGCGATCGCCTTCATGCTATTCGTGGCAACCACGATGCCTATCACGCCGAGGCGATTCAGACCCAGAACCGCAAGCGCATTGACCTGCCCGGCGTAACCCTCGCCACGATCGATACCGTCAGGCCAGGGAGTGCCGGCGGGACGGTCTATGACGATGACCTCGACTGGCTCGACCAGGTGGCGGCCGGCTCCACGCAGCCGGTACTCGTTTTCGGTCACCACCACGTGTGGGACCCGGCAACATCGTACCGGTCGGCCGACTATTTCGGCATCCAGCCGGACGAGTCCGAGACGTTCATCGACCTCGTCGCACGCAGGCCATCGATCCGGGGATATTTCGCAGGACACACGCACCGCAACCGGGTCCGGTACTTCCCGGCCACACGGGACGTGCCCTGGGTCGAGGTAGGATGCGTCAAGGACTTTCCCGGCAACTGGGCGGAGTACCGCGTGTGTGAGCGCGGCATCCTGCAGGTCACTCACCGCATCTCGTCACCTGAAGCGCTCGCCTGGAGCGAGAAGACGCGCGCGATGTATAACGGCAGCTACTTCGACTATGCGTTCGGCCGGCTGGCAGATCGCTGCTTCGTGGTTACGCGGGAATAAACTTCATCGAGATCGAATTGACGCAGTGACGCGTGTTCTTCGCGGTCAGGCGTTCTCCTTCGAACACATGGCCCAGGTGCCCGCCGCAGCTTGCGCAAAGAATTTCCGTCCGCATGCCGTCAGCGTCCGGCTCGCGTCTCACGGCACCCTCGATCTCGTCGTCGAACGCCGGCCAGCCACAATGCGCCTGGAATTTGTCCTGGGAACGGTAGAGCGGTGCATCGCACTGCTTGCAGACATACAGGCCGTTCTCGAAGAAGTCATCGTACTTGCCCACAAACGGGGGTTCCGTGCCCTTCTTCTGGATGACGTAGCGTTCCTGTTCAGTCAGTTCGTTCAGTTTTTTCGTGGTCATTCAGGGTTCCTCGCTCTTGCGTCGCGAAGTTAGCAGGATCGGTGGACGCTCGCAACGCAATCACGCCGTGGCCGCGCGGTATCGATCCCGCGCGAGTTCAATGAGCCAGTCGCGGTCATCGCCAAGTACAAACCTCTCGGCAATCAGCGTGTCGACGTAGGCCGTCACGTAGCCGATATAGTCGTGCTCGCTACCGTATCGTTCCTCGATTTCGGCACGAGAGAAAAACCGCGTGAAGCCGGCAAAAATCGCCGCCTGGTCTTCGGCACCGGTGCCCTTCGCGCGTGGATTCCATCCGGTGTGAACACCAAGGGGGCAGGCAATATCGGGCAGCCTGATTCCGGCCACTTCATTCAGGTCGTCATCCAGCACCGACACGTAACAGGGATAGGCGTCGCCTTCTTCCACAGGTTGTTCGACCAAACCTGCGTCGTTGCCCGGCGTGGGTACCTGGTACCTGATGGCAGTCAGCTTGTCAGGTGCGAGAAGCGCGATGTCCTCATCGTACGAAAATGCTTCGAGGACTGACTCACGCGTTGCGGCGGTCCCGTCATCGATTCTCGGGTGGCGGGACGGGGCTGGTTCAATATCGCGCGCGACCCAGTCATCCAACATAACGACAAGGGCGCGCGAGACAGGCGCAAAGTTGACGACATTGAGCGGCATCTCGACAGCGAGGCCGGTCGCCGCAACTTCCTTGATCTGTTTGCCGCCCACGAGCACGCCACCGATGTGATGGGTGCCCGCAATCGCATAGATTCGCGTCGAGTCGTCGGTGGCGAGATCCTGCTCACCGTCTATATGTGCGAGAGACGCATCGCCGCGCCAGTATTCGTAAGAAGTGTTGGAGATGATGATCTTCGGTCTGGCCTCCGGCGACAGGTTTTCGAGCAGGCTGCCGGTGCGAGCCGAAAACCGGTCACGCGCCTCGGTCGTCGAGAACGGGAACCGCTGTCCCAACGAGGGGACTGTGGCGACGGTCGGCTGCGCGAACCGAAAGTTGAAGTCGCCTCGTTGCGCACCTGCAATATGTAGCCACATGCCGTCGAACACGGGGCGCCGGCGTTCGTCGACATTGAGGCCGTCGTAAAGGAACTGCCGAAGGAAACGGCCTGTCTGTGACACGCCGAACGCATAGGTGTGTTCGAATTCATCGGGAACGATGCTGGCTGCATCGCCATAGCGGATGCAGCTTGCGGCGTCGCGCACGGCAAGCAGGCCCGCACCAACGACGGGCGCGCCGCGGGTCTCGTAAACGAGTTCGTAGATCTTGCCCTTCTCGAAACCGCCCTTTAGGAGAATGTGACGATCCGATCGCGTCACGCGGCCTTCTTTCTCACGCGCGAAATGCCAGTGTTCTCGCGGAA
>JAGRIN010000064.1 GCA_020443245.1 Pseudomonadales bacterium | reverse complement strand
TCGCACCAGCGGCTGCATATCGGTAAAACGGCGCGACTTCACCGCTGGCGGTAAGAGATTGGGCTACATTCTGAAGTTCGCCCGGGTAGCGGTAGGTCGAACGAATCATCTGCAGTGGGTCAAACACTGCGTGTTGCATATAGACATCAAATGACACCCCTGTGACCTCCTCAACAAGCAACTGCAAGATCAGATAACCCCCGCCGGAGTACTGAAACGCGCTGCCAGGTTCGCGGCCAACACGGATGGCAACGGGGTTTCCGGACGATGCCCGTGGGTTTTGAAGCGAGGATTCCAATGTAGGCAGAGGCTCAGATTCCGAGTAATCGGCGAACCCAAGACCGTCGGTCAAGCCTGCTGTGTGGCTGAGCAGGCGACGGATCGTCACCTGGTCGTTATCAAACTTGCTCGGTGGTAACTGCCAACGAGTGAGATATGTCGAAACCGGCACGTCAACGTTGAGTTTACCTTCATCAACCAGCTTCATGATCGCAAAAGCGGTAAACCACTTACTGAGGGACGCGACCGGAAAGAGCGTTTGTTCGTTAATACCAGTTGAATAGTAGGCATCAACCAGCGTACCGTCCTCGACCAATGCAAACGCGACATTTGCCGGTTCACTCAGGTGAATATAGTCTGTGGCAGCAGACATGAAGGACGCACTATCACCTTGCGGTGCCATCGCATGGCGAAACCAGCCTTGCAATGCACCGAAGGTCAGGGTCGCCGCGAGAACGACGATGAGCACCAGGCTCAATCCGAGCCATTTTAACTCCCGCATGGGATTGCCTTGCTGCGGCATGTCAGAAACAGTCTACTGGGCAACAGGAAAATCTCCTAGTCATCGTGCACCACCGCACCGCCTGGTGCCCGGTCTGCTCGCTCTTTGATCATCTTCGAACTGAATAGCGCCGTCTATTGACTCGCGTCTGCACGGTCTTTTGCTACCCTGGCTGAGCGGGCACCTTGAGGGGCTTTTGGACAATCACTACGAGAAAGGGCCATAGCGGCACGCCGATCCGGGTTGAAAGGAGAACCTGTGCGCCGGCCGCTTCGAGCGCAGGCAATACGCTCACCGCGCGACATCCCATCGAGATCGATGGCCAGCGCCAGATAACGTCTTCCACCCGGTCTGCGATCCACCTGACGATTTTGTTCGGGGGCGTGGTCGAGTGGGCGATGCCTAGCCGGCCGCCGGGCTTCAGCACGCGATACAGTTCGAGCGCGCCGTCTACTGGATCGCAGACGGGACACAGGCTGTAGGTCGAGAGCACGACCTCGAACGTGTCGTCTTTGTAGGGCAAGTGGGCCAGGTCGACGACCTCGAACGAAGCCTGGTCTTCGAGGCCGGCATCCGCTGTCTTCTGCTTCGCTTTCAGCAACATCTCGGCGCTGAGATCCGCAAATGTCACCCGGCCCTTTGGACCGGCACGTTGCGCGGCCAGGATTCCCGTTGAACCAGTCCCACAGCCGCAGTCGAGGATCCTGTCTCCTCTCCTGACGGTATGGCTGACAAGCAGACGCCGACCGCGAGCGTCGCTCGCGAGCGTCGAGAGGGCGTGCTGGAAGTCATAGTGGCGAGCCAACCCGGCATAGAGTTGGCGTATACGCGCCGTCGGCAGGGCCTCGCGCATGGATCGTTACCGGTGTCCTTTATCCATCAGACTACGCCGCCCGGGCGGGCAGTCAAATCGACGGTTGATTACTGCCTGATATGTCTATTATTCTGGACATATGGAATTAGAGTCCTCAATACGTGCTTTTGGTGCGCTGGCGCAGGAAACGCGCTTGCGCGCGTTGCGCCTGCTGATCGAAGCGGGCGAAGCAGGCTTGCCTGCAGGCAGCGTGGCGGCGGCCCTCGGTGTGCCGCACAACACGTTGTCCAATCACCTGGGCATCCTTGCCAATGCGGGGCTGGTGAAGTCGCGGCGCGAGAGTCGATCGGTTTACTACCGCGTGAACATGGAGAGTGTGGCAGGGTTGATCCGCTTTTTGATGGAAGACTGCTGCCAGGGTAAACCGGAACTTTGCAGCCCGATTCTCGATTCGCTGGTGTCGGAAGACGGCGATGCAGGTTAAGGGGCGACGCCGCGTTCTGTTCCTTTGCACCGGGAACTCGGCCCGGAGCATCCTGGCCGAGGCAATACTGAACAAGGTCGGTTCGCCGCACTTCGAGGCCGTGAGCGCCGGGAGTCATCCTACAGGTAGCGTGAATCCCCTTGCGCTCAATCTGCTGGCCGACCTCGGTTACGAGACAGCGGGGCTGCGCTCCAAGTCCTGGGATGAATTTGCGACT
The DNA here is from genome assembly GCA_020443245.1 of Pseudomonadales bacterium. Classification (GTDB taxonomy): domain Bacteria; phylum Pseudomonadota; class Gammaproteobacteria; order Pseudomonadales; family Azotimanducaceae; genus JANQJA01. The sequence continues at coordinate 8,796 of JAGRIN010000064.1, read as the reverse complement.
GCGGATGCGAGGCCAATCGATATCGTGATCACCGTTTGTGACGCCGCTGCGTCCGAGGTATGTCCTGTTTGGGTCGGACATCCTGTGACGGCTCACTGGGGTCTGCCTGATCCCGCGGCGGTTGAAGGAAACGTTTCCGAGAAGAAGGCGGCGTTTGTTCAGGTCTACCGGACCCTTCAGGCACGGATCGATAGGTTGCTGGAAGCGGCAGGCAGCGACATGCCAGTTAGCGTACTCAAAAGAAAACTGAATGACATCGGCCGCGTGGTCGCACCGGAGACAGAACCGAATGAACCTGTTTGAACGTTACCTGACTGTTTGGGTAATCCTCTGCATCGCGATTGGGATCGGTCTCGGACATTTCCTGCCGAACGTGTTCGGCGCGATCGCTTCGGCAGAGATTGCCAGCGTTAACGTGCCGGTTGCCGTGTTGATCTGGTTCATGATCATCCCGATGCTCATCAAGATCGACTTTGCCGCACTGTCGGAGGTCGGTCGCCACTGGCGGGGCATCGGCGTCACGCTGCTGGTGAACTGGGCGATCAAGCCATTTTCGATGGCGCTCCTTGGCTGGGTCTTCATTGCCTGGCTGTTCCGGGACATGTTGCCCGCGGACCAGATCGACTCCTACATTGCGGGGCTCATTCTCCTCGCAGCGGCGCCGTGTACCGCGATGGTGTTTGTCTGGAGCAACTTGTCGAACGGTGAACCCCACTTTACGTTGAGCCAGGTCGCGCTGAATGATGTCATTATGGTATTTGCCTTCGCGCCGATTGTGGGGCTGCTGCTCGGCCTCTCTGCGATCGTCGTGCCGTGGGAGACTTTGCTGCTCTCGGTTGTTCTCTATATTGTCGTGCCGGTGATTGCAGCGCAGGTCATTCGACGAGCGCTGCTGGGCGCCGATGGCCGGGGCAGCCTGGATCGCGCACTCGCGGTCTTCCAGCCTGTTTCCTTGCTCTCGCTACTGGCCACGCTGGTACTGCTGTTCGGTTTCCAGGGACAAAAGATTATTGAACAACCGATGGTCATCGCGATGCTCGCGGTGCCGATTACCATCCAGGTCTATTTCAATTCCGGCCTCGCGTACGTGTTGAACCGGTTTGCCGGGGAGGCGCACTGCGTGGCCGCGCCCTCGGCCCTGATCGGGGCGAGCAATTTCTTCGAACTGGCTGTCGCTGCAGCAATCAGCCTGTTCGGGCTGTCCTCCGGCGCGGCGCTCGCAACGGTTGTGGGCGTGCTGATCGAGGTGCCAGTCATGCTCAGCGTCGTGAAATTCGTCAACGCGACAAAGCCGTGGTACGAACGGGGCATCCAGACGAAGTGAGTGGCGACATACGTCCGGTTTGGGTCTAGACTATGCATCCCGGTCCATCTTTTTCGGCTCGATGACAAAGCGCGTTCTCGGTTGGATACTTGCTATCGCTCTTGCGGGCGCCTCGCCCGTGGCGCTGGCGATGCCGTGCTCGCATGATGTGCCGCCGAAGCGTGCAGCGATGGCGACCATGGTAGAGATGGACCAGCACTGCCATGGTGTGAAGCAAACCGGAAAAGCGCAGAGTGAACGCACCAGCACGCATGATCGCGCGTGCTGTGCCGGTGGCTGTGCGTGTGCCATCGGTGTGATGGTTGTCGGTACGGCAGTCGTTGCTACCGCCGCCACCATCGACAACGAACTCACCATCGCCGACGACCATCGTCAGCCGGTCACCCAGATCGAAAACCCCTTTCGTCCTCCGTCAAGTCGATTCGCAGGATAGCTGCGCCCGTAGTTCGGGCCAGGCAATCGACAGGTAACTATCCCGGAGCAGGTCACTGCTTCGTCATGATGGAGAGCATCGTTTGTGAACACCAATTTTGCGCGCGTCCGCAACGGACGCCGAACCCGAATCATTGTTGCACTCGTGTGCGTGGCCTTGTGGACCTCAACATCGACACGAGCGGCCGAACTCGAAGAGGTCGTCGACGCGGCCATCGCCGGTGATCCGGTCATCGCGGGTACGATCGCGGAGGAACGGGCCTGGCGAGAAGCGTCGGTTGCGGCCGCTGAATTGCCGGACCCACGCGTTCAGGTCAACCTCGCCAACGTCCCCACCGATACGTTTGATCTTGCACAGGAGCCAATGACCCAGGTGGCGATCGGTGTAAGTCAGTCATTTCCGCCGGGTGAGACCAGGCGCCTGCGATCAGAGCGTATGGTTCTGCGCGGCGAAGTTGTGCCGGCGCAGCGGGCACTACGTCGGGCGACGATCAAGCGGGAAGTGTCGCTCCGATGGTATGACGCGATGCTCGCGGAGCGATCGATCCAGTTGGTACGTGCTGAACGACCTTTCTTCGAGCAGTTGATCGACGTCACGCAGTCACTCTACACCTCGGGCGCGCGCAATGCGGGGCAGAAGGACGTGATCGCAGCGTCCGCCGAACTGACCAGGCTCGATAACCGACTCCTGATGGCAAGGGAAGTCCGCGCGCGCAAGCTGAGTGAATTGACCCAGTGGGTGCCTGCAATGTCGATTGCGACCGTACCGTGGGCCGCGACATCCGACACCCAGGTCTCGTGGAATGCGCCGGATCTTGCGATGCACCCGGAGTCACGCGTGAGCGAGCGCATGGTCAGGATTGCCAACGCGGACGTCGAGCTTGCCCGTGAGCAGCGAAAGCCCGGCTGGAGTCTCAACACGAGTTACGGTATTCGCGACCACGATCGCTTTGGCAACGACCTTGCCGACTTTGTCAGCGTTGGCGTGGCATTCGACTTGCCGCTATTTCGCGCCAACCGGCAGGATCGGCAGGTGCGCGCAGCGTCGGAACGCGTGGCCGTTGCGGAGAACACCCGGCTCGAAAAGCTTCGCGTCCTGCGCGCCGGCCTGGCGGAGGCGAGGACCCGCGTCGATGAACTGTCGGCACAACGTGCGCTTTATCGCGACACGCTCATGACACAACTCGACTCGCTGACGTCTGCGTCATTGGACGCGTACACCGCGCGGACCGGGGATTTCAACGACGTGTTGCGGGCGTATGTGTCGCGTCTCAACGCACGAATCGAACTTGCTCGAATTGAAACGGAGATGCACAAGGCGCTCGTTTTGATCGAATACTACATGACGACGGATGACGAAGGGGTGTCACAATGAATCGTATTGCAGCTTATGGATTGGTGTTGGCCGTCGGAGTCGCCCTGGGCGCTGCATCCGTCTGGTTCGGAGGCGCTTCACCGACGAGCGAAAGCACAGAATCATCGGGTTCCGAGACGCCGCTCTATTGGGTCGCGCCGATGGACCCGAACTACAAGCGTGACGCGCCGGGCAAGTCGCCCATGGGCATGGACCTGGTGCCGGTCTATCCGGGCGATCTTGCCGGCAAGGGCGTTGTACGAATCTCTCCCGCGGTGGCACACAACATGGGCGTTCGAACTGGGGTTGTGCGTCGCGGTCGCCTCGATGAGTCGATACGCTCGGTCGGCTTTGTGCAACTTGATGAAGAGAAACTCCTGCAGGTGTATCCCCGCGCCGAGGGATGGCTGACTGCAGTCTACGTGGACTCCGTTGGTGACGAGGTGAAGGCGGGAGAGCCGCTTTACGAGATGTACTCGCCGCAACTCATTGCATCGCAGCAGGAACTGATCTCGGCGCTTGCAGGCGGCTCGAAACCATTGATCGACGCCGCACGTGAACGGCTCAAGGCACTCGCCGTACCGACTTCTCTGGTAGAAGCCGTAACACGGGATCGAAAAGTGCGCGAACGGGTGCGCTTTGTTGCAGACGCAAACGGGATTGTGACTGCACTCAGTGCGCGCGAAGGGCGTTATGTGATGCCCTCGACCCAGATGATGGAACTCGCGTCACTCGATCCCGTGTGGGTCACGGCCGAGGTGTTTGAACGTGAGGCAGGAGACGTGCGGGTAGGCGACCCGGTCGAATTCCGGTTCGCCGGTTCAGCGCAGCCCGTCATGGCGAGCGTCGACTTCATCTACCCGATTCTGGATGCAATGCAGAGGACACTCCGGGTTCGTGCGAGTGTGCCGAATGTGTCCGGGACATTACTGCCCAATATGCTGGCAGACGCGAGGATAGACGTTTCCGACTCGCGGCAGGCGCTGCTTGTGCCGAGGGAGGCGCTCATCCGTACCGGGTCGGGTGATCGCGTGGTGCTCTCAGAGGGTGATGGCGAGTATCGGTCTGTCAGTGTCGAGGTCGGGCGCGTTGGTGATCACTTTGTCGAAATCGCTCGCGGCCTGGGCGAAGGCGATACGGTTGTCACCTCAGCGCAGTTCCTGATCGACTCCGAGTCCAGCAAGACCGCCGATCTCAAGCGAATGCAGGCGTCGACTGATGACGGAATGTCGATGGATGGCTCGATGGACCACGGTGCTATGGACCACGGCGCTATGGATCACGGTTCGGGTCAGGACGGTCTGGATCACAGCGACATGAACATGTCGGGCAAGGAAAATGCCGATGTTGTTTCCACTGCAGGCGTGATTCGTTCCATCGATTCGCAGGCACGCACCGTGAGCGTCAGTCACGAGCCAATTGCCGCCTGGCAATGGCCGGCGATGACCATGACGATGGACGTTGATCCATCGGTTGATCTATCGAAAGTACAGGTCAAAGGTCGATACACGCTTCACCTCAAGCAATCAGCGGAATCATCGACCGGATACATGATTACTCGTATTGGTCCTGACGGCGAGTAGCCTGACACAGGAGAAAAGAGCGTGATCGAACGCATTATTCGATTATCTGTCGAGAACCGTTTCTTCGTCCTGCTTGCTGTACTCGCGTGGGTCGGGCTTGGCATTGTCGTAGTGAAGTCGACAGCCGTGGATGCGATACCTGACTTGTCCGATGTGCAGGTCATCGTCAAGACGACGTATCCCGGCCAGGCTCCGCAGGTGGTGGAAGATCAGGTGACATATCCGCTAACGACCGCGCTGATGTCTGTGCCGGGAGCGACGACGGTTCGGGGCTTCTCGTTCTTTGGGGATTCCTACATCTACATCATCTTCGATGACTCGACTGACCTCTACTGGGCCCGGAGTCGGGTACTCGAGTACCTGAGCCAGGTTGCGCCGACGTTGCCGGAAGCGGCGAAGCCCCAGCTTGGACCTGACGCGACCGGCGTGGGCTGGGTCTATATGTATGCACTCCGGGATTCAAGCGGTACGCGTGATGTGGCGGCACTTCGTTCCCTGCAGGATTGGTTTTTGCGGTATGAGTTGCAGACGGTACCCGGCGTGTCGGAAGTCGCGTCTGTTGGCGGGATGGTGAAGCAATACCAGGTTGAAGTGGATCCCGCGAAGCTGCGCGCGTATGACCTGCCTTTGTCGCGGGTCAGGTTGGCGATTGCGTCCGGGAATCGGGAGACCGGCGCCTCTGTTCTGGAAATGGGTGAGGCGGAATACCTGATCCGCGCCAGCGGCTATATCGACGAAATCGAAGATTTGCTTGATCTGCCGCTCGGAAAAACCTGGCGGGGCACGCCGTTGCTCCTTCGCAATGTGGCCTCGGTCACCACAGGCCCGCAGATGCGCCGGGGCGTCGCGGATCTCGACGGCAAGGGCGAGGCGGTCGGTGGCATCGTGGTCATGCGATACGGGGAGAACGCCCAGCAGGTGATCGACAACGTGAAGATGAAGATCGCCGCGTTGAAGTCGGGCCTGCCCGACGGGGTGGAGATTGTGCCGGTATATGATCGAAGCAAGCTCATTGGCCGTGCCGTCGACAACCTGGTCGATAAGCTGATCGAGGAAGTCGTCATCGTGTGCCTCGTTTCGATGTTGTTCCTGATGCACTTGCGTTCGTCGCTGGTGGTTGTGGTATCCCTGCCGGTCGGTGTGTTGTCCGCCGTGATGATCATGAACTTCCAGGGCCTCAACGCCAATATCATGTCGCTTGGAGGCATTGCCATCGCCATCGGTGCGATGGTCGATGGGGCGATCGTCATGATCGAGAACCTCCACAAACGCATAGAAGAAAGCGAGGGAGAAGATATCGATCGATGGGTGCTGGTCGCGGATGCTGCGCAGAAAGTCGGCCCGGCGCTCTTCTTCAGCTTGCTCATCATTACAGTCAGTTTCACGCCGGTCTTTGCGCTAGAAGCGCAGGAGGGGCGCATGTTCGCGCCGCTTGCCTACACGAAGACCTATGCAATGGCCTCGGCGGCGATGTTGACGATCACGCTGGTGCCTGTCCTGATGGGTTATTTTGTTCGCGGACGTATTCGCCATGAAGCGGACAACCCGGTCAACCGGGTCATCCAGCGGCTCTACCTGTCTTCACTTCGAGTGGTACTGGCCTGGCCGAAGACCACTGTGATGATTGCGGTACTTGCTGTGCTTTCGATGGCCTGGCCGATCCGGCATCTTGGTTCCGAGTTCATCCCGCCCCTCGACGAAGGCGACATGATGTATATGCCTACGACGTACGCGGGACTCTCTATCGGCAAGGCGCGCGAGATTCTTGGGCAGACGGACAGACTGATCAGGACGGTGCCCGAGGTTGAAACGGTGTTTGGCAAAGTCGGCCGCGCGGACACGGCGACCGACCCGGCGCCGCTGACGATGATCGAGACATTCATCCAGTTGAAGCCCCGGTCAGAGTGGCGCCCCGGCCTGACGACAGAAGGATTGCGTCGGGAACTGGATGCACTGATCCAGTTTCCCGGCCTGACAAATGCGTGGGTCATGCCGATCAAAACTCGTATCGACATGCTCGCGACCGGTATCAAAACCCCCGTGGGCATCAAGGTCGCCGGCCCTGATCTCAAAGTGATTCAGTCCATCGGCGTCGAACTCGAGCGAGTACTGAAGACAGTGCCCGGCACCGCGTCGGTGTATGCGGAAAGGGTCTCGGGTGGTCGGTATATCGACATCGATATCAATCGCTACGCTGCCGCCCGGTATGGCCTCAGCATGGATGAGATTCACCGTTACATTGCGTCGGCCGTGGGTGGCGTGAATGTTGGACAAACCGTCGAAGGTCGGCAGCGATACCCGATCAACCTGCGATTTCCGCAATCTTACCGGGACTCACCGGAGCGGCTCGCGAGTCTCCCCCTCGTCACATCGTCAGGGCAACAGATTGCGCTGGGCGACGTTGCGTCGCTCAAGGTGGTGGATGGTCCTCCGGGGATCAAGAGTGAAAACGCAAGACTGAATGGTTGGACATACGTCGATATCCAGGGTGTCGACGTGGGTACCTATGTCGAACAGGCGAGGGCTGCGGTAGCGTCCGGCGTGAAAATTCCTGCCGGCTATTCACTCAACTGGTCCGGGCAGTACGAATACATGCTTCGCGCGAAAGAGCGCCTCGGACTGCTCGCGCCGGTGACCCTGATGATTATCGTGATCCTGCTCTACGCCAACTTCAGGCGATTCGTCGAGGTGGGCCTGATCCTGGTCACCCTGCCGCTCAGCGCTGTCGGTGGTCTTTGGCTCCTGTATCTCTGGGACTACAACCTCTCGGTCGCAGTGGGTGTCGGGTTTATCGCACTTGCTGGCGTCGCGGTCGAGATCGGCGTCATCCTGCTCGTATACCTCAACACCGCGCTGGAAGAATCGCGCGCGGCGCATGGGCAACTTTCACGGGTCGACATGACGAATGCCATCCTGCGCGGCGCCGGGCAGCGCGTAAGGCCGGTGGTCATGACAGTGGTTGCGGTCATCGCGGGGCTTATCCCGTTACTCCTGGCCACAGGCACAGGTTCAGAGGTCATGACGCGCATGGCGGCGCCCATGGTGGGTGGCATGCTGACGGCGTTTCTGCTGACCATGTATGTCCTGCCGGTTCTGTTCATGCTCATAAGGCGTGAGCGGAGTTGACCCTTCAGTTGGAGAAGGGTTTACGGTGGGGCTATCTCAGCCTGAAAAAAGGAGGGTTGCGGTATGGAACATCATTCGAATCATCACGATCACGGTGCCGTGAATGCGGATGCAGGCTCTGTGCGGGATCCGGTTTGCGGCATGCGGGTCGATCCGCGCCTCAGTGATCACCGTCTTGTACATGAGGGAACTACTTACTACTTTTGTTCCGCAGGGTGTCTCGGGAAGTTCCGGCAAGACCCCGGAAAATACCTCTCGGGCCCAAATGAACACGCCGAGCAGACGACGAGCGGCGGTGAAAATCGGGGCAGGAAATATACCTGCCCGATGCACCCGGAGATCGTGCGGGACCAGCCGGGCGACTGTCCGATTTGCGGCATGGCCCTCGAGCCGATGGGCGTCCCCGCAGGAGAGGATGAGCCGAACGAAGAACTCATCGATTTCCGTCAGCGGTTCCGGGTTGGTGCGGTCCTTACCGTGCCCCTGTTGGTCCTGACGATGGGTCCGCTTGTCGGGATGGGCTTTGTCCGTGAGGCGCTCGGGGAGCGGGCGGCCCTGTGGAGCGAGCTCGTACTGGCTACACCTGTCATCCTCTGGTCCGGTTGGCCGTTTCTCGTCAGGGGTGCGAAATCGATCGTGAATCGTTCGATGAATATGTTCACGCTGATCTCTATGGGTGTGGGAGCAGCCTATATTTTCAGTGTTGTCGCGCTGCTGGCGCCCGGCATTTTTCCGGAAGGCTTTCGATCCTCAGATGGTCATGTGGGCGTATACTTTGAGGCAGGGGCGGTCATCGTTGTGCTCGTCCTGGTCGGCCAACTGATGGAACTCGGCGCGCGCGACCGGACAGGGGCCGCAATACGCGCGTTATTGGATATGGCCGCGAAGACGGCACGAGTCGTTCACGAAGATGGCTCTGAGACTGAGATCGCCCTCGAGGACGTCAAGGTGGGCGACAGGTTGCGCATTCGGCCTGG